>DASWWE010000001.1:0-19493 GCA_036406055.1 Flavipsychrobacter sp.
AAGCGATGTAGCAAATGATATACTAAAGATAGCAGTTGTGAACAGGTACACTAAGGATGCCCCGGTAGCTACAGCCTTTATAAAAAACTTCGGTTTAAAGAAAGGTGCGTTGGCTTCTACTGTAGCACATGACTGTCATAATATAGTGGCAGTAGGCGCAGATGATGTTGCTATTACAGCGGCTGTTAATGCACTAATAGAAAGCAAAGGTGGTATTGCGGTAGCAGAAGATGCAAACACTGTTTTATCTATGCCATTGCCTATAGCAGGTTTGATGTCTGCAGAAGACGGGCATACTGTAGCAGCGCAATATGCGGCTTTGGATGCTAAGGCTAAAGAATTGGGCACATCATTGAAAGCACCCTTTATGACCTTATCGTTTATGGCGCTGCTGGTGATACCATCGCTAAAGCTAAGCGATAAAGGATTGTTTGATGGTAAGGCATTCCGGTTTACAGATGTAACTTTATAAAAACAGAAAAGCCCCTCGATGAGGGGCTTTTATTTATAGCAACTATTTTATTTTTTATTGTATTCTTTCAGTGCAGCTTCCAGGCAATCCATAGCACCATTAATGTCTTCTTTATTCAGCACATAGGCCAGGCGCACTTCCTGCTTTCCTTTGCCTGGCGTAGCATAGAAGCCCGCCGCAGGTGCCATCATTACCGTAGCACCATTGTATGAGAAAGATTCCAGCAACCACTGGCAGAATTTTTCGCTGTCATCCACCGGTAGTTCAGCCATAGCATAGAAAGCACCACCCGGCATCGGGCATTTTACGCCTTCCATAGCTTGCAGGCGGCTCACCAGCACATCGCGGCGGCTGTTATATTCTGCATGCACTTCGCTGAAGTAATCTGCAGGCAGGTCTACCGCTGCTTCACCCAGTATCTGTGCGAAAGATGGCGGGCTCAGCCTTGCCTGTGCAAATTTCATAGCTGCATCCAGCACCTGCTGGTTGTGCGTAACGAAAGCACCAATACGGCCACCACAAGCACTATACCTTTTAGAAATAGTATCCATCAATATAGCATGTTGTTCCAGGCCTTCGAGCGACAATGCAGAGATATGTTTTTTACCATCGTAGCAAAACTCGCGGTAGGCTTCATCGCTAAACAGAAACAGGTCGTGCTTCAGGCATATTTCTTTCAGCACCTCCAACTCTTCACGGCTATACAAGTAGCCCGTAGGGTTGTTGGGGTTGCATATCATAATGGCTTTGGTACGCGTAGTGATCGCTTTTTCAAAAGCCTCGATCGGCGGTAATGAAAAACCATCGTCTATACCTGATGGTATAGGCACTATTTTGATACCTGCGCTGGTAGAAAAACCATTGTAGTTGGCATAGAATGGTTCAGGGATGATGATCTCATCACCCGGGTCCAGGCAACTCATTATAGCAAATAGGATAGCTTCAGAACCACCTGTGGTAACGATTATCTGGTTGTGGTTCACATTAACGCCGTTGCGTGCGTAGTATTCCACCAGTTTTTTACGATAGCTTTCAAAACCCGCGCTGTGGCTATATTCCAATACCTTCATATCGGTATGGCGCACGGCATCCAGTATAGCTTTAGGTGTTTCTATATCGGGCTGGCCAATGTTAAGATGATAAACTTTTGTACCCTTCTTTTTCGCAGTTTCTGCATAAGGTACCAATTTGCGTATGGGGGAAGGCGGCATTTGCGCCCCGCGATGTGATATTACCGGCATGGCGCAAAATTAAGCGAATGCGTCATTGTTTCAACAACCTATAAAAGAAATAGCCGCCATAAGGCGGCCATTCTATATTCGTCATGTTTCGTCCGATATTAATTTCCCGGTTCTTTGGCAGCAACCACCACACCTTTTATCTGCAAGTCGTAACGTTCATTGCCATTTGGCACTTTGGCATTAGACTTTACATAAATATGTTTATTAAATGGTGCTACATGGCCCTTTGTTGTATAACGTACCACTATTTTACCCGTTTTACCAGGCAAAATGGGTTGTTTAGGCCATTCGGGAGTTGTACAGCCGCAGTCGGCCTTTGCATCTACTATGATAAGTGGTTCTTTACCCACATTTGTAAACTCAAAAGCATGCTCTGCTACCGGGCCTTCCTTCAAAGTACCGAAATCGTGAACATCTCCGTTCTTGAACTTAAACTCTGCACCCTGTGCATAAGCACCTGCAGTGGCACAAAGCGTAAGAAACAATGCTGCTACTATCTTCTTCATCTTCCGGTTATTTTCAGCTAAAAGCTATTCTTAGTTTGTTTTTACCATTGATTTGTTGGCAGGTACTGAATTTTCAGGTGCTTTGTCAACTGTACCTTTGATCGTCAGTACTTTAGTACCGGCGTTAGATACTACAGTGATGGCTTTTGTAAACGGACCTACACGACCTTGAGTGCTATACACCGCTTTGATACTACCAGTTTTACCAGGCAGTACCGGTTCTTTAGAATAAGAAGGCGTAGTGCAACCGCAAGAAGCCGTTACGTTTGAAATTATGATGGGTTCTTTACCCGTATTCTTAAATTTGAATTCGTGTTCAGCACTCGGACCTTCAGGCAGGTTGCCAAATTCGTGCACATCGCCTGTGAAAGACATGTTTTCAGTGGTCAGAGTTGTAGATGGCTTAGCCTGAGGAGCGGCTGCCGGAGCAGGTGCTGCAGCTGTAGTAGTAGTGCCATGGTTGTGGCCAACATGCGAATCTTGCGCCATAGCAAAGCCTGTAGCCATAAACACCATACCTAAAGAAAGTAAAACCTTTTTCATTTTTTCTGGACTTTTAAATGAGTAAAACAAATTTAATACCTAAGACAGTTACAATACCCCTAAAGGGTTGTTAATCCCCTGTTAACTATGGTGTATTTTTGGGTCTTACTACAAAAATAGCTATTAAGCTTCAATAAAACACCCGTTTTTACTACAGTATATGGAACAAGACATTAAGAACGCATTAAATATAATTAACGGTGGGGGCACTATCCTTTATCCTACCGATACGGTATGGGGCATAGGCTGCGATGCACTGAACGAAGCTGCGGTGGATAAAGTTTTTGCAATAAAGCAACGCCCGAGAGAGAAAAGCATGATAGTGCTGCTGGCAGATGCCAGGGATATACTACAATATGTAGCTGCCCCCCCACCCGATATTATAGATATGGTGGAAAGTTTTGACAGGCCTACAACCGTTATATATGAAGGCGCTATAGGGCTGGCAGACAATGTGATAAACGAAGACGGAAGTGTAGCGATACGCGTAACGACCGATCCTTTTTGCAAAGCCCTGATAAAACGCTTGCAGAAGCCTATTGTTTCCACCTCAGCCAATATCAGTGGCGAACCTACGCCGGCCACATTCAGCCAGGTATCGGAGGCCATAAAAGCAGGAGTGGATTATATAGTGCAGCACCGTACTGATGATGAAACCATAAAGCCGCCGTCGCGACTGGTGAAAATGGATGATGAGGGCAATATGACCGTTTTACGTCCGTAATATCTCTTTTAGTTGTTTTAGCTTTGCGCCCGTATGGATATTACCTGCACACCCGAAGAACAGTATTTGTTTGACCTGATAGGGGCTACTGCACAAGGAATGCAGATGGATAGCTACCTGATAGGCGGCTTTGTGCGCGATAAAAAAATAGGCCGCCGCACAAAGGATGCAGATATCGTGTGCCTTGGGGATGGTATAGAGCTGGCGCATGCCGTAGCGAAAAAACTGTCCAATCGCCCCAATGTCAATTTCTTTAAGAACTTTGGCACCGCACAGTTTAAATGGCATGGCTTTGAAGTAGAATTTGTGGGGGCACGCAAAGAATCATACAGGCAACATTCCCGAAAGCCGGAAGTAACACCCGGCACTCTAAGCGATGACCAGCTACGACGCGATTTTACCATCAATGCGATGGCCATCAGCCTGAATAAAACAGACTATGGTAAACTGGTGGACCCGTTCAACGGCATGCAGGATATTGAGGACAAACTGATACGCACACCGTTGGACCCAGACATTACTTTTTCGGACGACCCACTACGGATGATGCGTTGTATACGCTTTGCCAACCAGCTGGGTTTTACTATAGTGCCTGAAACATTTGAAGCTATCCATCGCAACCGCGAACGTATCAAAATAGTATCGGCAGAGCGCATCAGCGATGAGCTGAATAAAATCATGATGACCGATACGCCATCGGTTGGATTCGACCTGCTGTACCGCAGTGGTTTGCTAAAAGAATTCTTTCACCAGCTTACCGACCTGGTGGGCGTAGAATATGTAGATAATAAAGGGCATAAAGATAACTTCTATCACACCCTGCAGGTTGTAGATAACGTAGCTTACCGAAGTGATAATCTGTGGCTGCGCTGGGCTGCATTGCTACACGATATAGGCAAAGCACCTACCAAACGCTTTGAAAAGGGGCATGGATGGACATTTCACGGGCATGATGCGGTGGGTGAAAAAATGACACCCAAAATATTTCGCCAGCTAAAGCTGCCGCAGAATGAGAAGATGAAATACGTGGCAAAACTGGTGGCCTTGCATCTGCGGCCGATTAGCCTCACTAAAGAAGACATAACAGATTCTGCCATGCGCAGGTTGCTTTTTGATGCAGGAGAAGACCTGGAAGACCTGATGCTGCTATGCGAAAGCGACATTACATCGAAAAACAAACAGAAGGTAAAACGCTACCTGGAAAATTTTGAGCTGGTAAAGAAGCGTTTGAAAGAAGTAGAGGAAGCAGATAAGATGCGCAACTGGCAACCACCTATTACGGGTGAAGAAATCATGCAACTATTTAATCTGCAACCATCGCGCGAGGTTGGTATTTTAAAAACAGCGGTAAGGGAGGCGATACTGGATGGCATAATACCCAACGAATATGATGCAGCACATGCCTTTATAATAGAAAAGGCTGCAGAAATGGGCATCAAAAAATAACTCTATTTGAAACTATATTAAAAAAACTGCCGCTACATGAGCGGCAGTTTTGCTATCTATTTGTCTGTAAGAAACTCAACTATTAATAGTCAGCGTTATTAGGATCCCAGTTAGCCCAACCTTTGGTCCAGTCAGTGCCAGTGATAGCACCCCAGCCTTTAGTTGCAGCTTCTGAACCAGCTTCCGGAGTGAAATCAGGAGCAGTAAGTTTGAATGGATCTTTCAGTTTAGCATCAGCAGCTTTATCCAGTTTCACACAACCGTCAGCGATAGCTTTAGTTTCGATTTCAGCAGCTGTCATTGAAGCACCAGAACCTGCGTTGAACGTATTAGCCAGTGCGTGAACCATATTGTTTTTGAACTCTGAAGTGCCGTTTTTGTAAGCATCAGTCGTTTCTTTAGATTCCATAGAGAAACCACCTTTCTGGAAACCGATGATGATAGACTTAGACATAGAGAACTGAACAGCACGGCGCCAGCGGTTGCCGAAGTTGTGGTTAGCTTGAGTGTTAGATGCACCGTTAGGGCCTACCAGTGTCAGGTTAGTAAGTACCGGACGCGTGAATGGGGTAGCAGAAGTACCTGTACCATCGTTATCTGCTTCGATACCGTTAGCAGCATCGCCCGGATCAGCTACTTGCGGGTTCCTTAAAACGATACCATTTTGGATACCACCTGTAAAACCATAGTCGAAATCGAAATCATCATCAGAGTTAGAGAAAGAGATCAGGTTTTTACAAACTACAGTACCACCGAAGAATTCAAAACCATCGTCGTTACCGTAAGAAACCATTACGTTTTCTATTGTAGTACCACTACCTACACCACCGCAAGTGAGACCATTGATTTCAGAACCCGGCGCTGATGCGATACCGGCGAATTCAATACGAACATACTTCATCGTACCAGAGTTGTCAGCAGCGTTTGTACCACCGTAAGTACGGTTAACACCACCTTCGATAGTTGGAGGTGTAGCACGGTTTGTAGGTGCATTACCCAGCAGTATGATACCACCCCAGTCACCCGGACGACGTTGTCCTTTTGGCAGACCTGAAGTGAAAACAATTGGGCTGCTGGAAGTACCTTCAGCCATTATTTTACCACCTGGTTCTACGATGATCGCGCCTTTATCTACTACATCGCTCTTTACGATAGTACCTGCAGGTATTGTAAGTGTAGCGCCAGATTTTACATATACATAACCTTTCAGTGTCCAAGGCTTGTCATTGCTCAGAGATTTGTTTGCCGTTACATCACCGCTCAGTATGTGGTCGTTAGTAGTACCACCACCATTGTTGTTGTTATTGTTTTTGTTATCATCTTTTCCACAAGATGCAAGGATTGCTAAGCTACCAGCGAATAGAAATGGTAAAAGTTTTGGGAACCTCATGTTGTTTTTAATTTTCAGCAAAAGTATCAGGCGTATGTTACGGCTATATTAAGCACCGATTAACTGAATGTTAAGAATATAGGCCGGGGCAAATGCCCCGGCCTATGTTATAAACGTTTAGGTATTGTGTTATTTACTAAAACGATAGTTGAAGCCCAATGTGAATGTAGTACCCAGTTTATACTGCTGGAATATACGATCGTTACCATTGCCTAATTTGCTATCGCCTGCTTTGTAAGCATCTTTAGTATCGGTATTCCAGTAGAAAGTAGTCGGCTGGTTCAGCAGGTCGCCGACAGTCAGTTTCACTTCACCCCTGTTCTTCAATACTTGCTTGCTGATCTGCAAGTCTATAATATCTCTGCCATTCTCCCATGTAGTAGGGATACCGGCATTACCTACTGCATATATCCTGTGGCCTATCCTGTTGTACATAGCACTGAATGCCAGACCCGCTTTAGGTGCATTATATAGTGCTGACAGGTTTACCAGGTAAGGCGACTGGCCTTGCAGCGGCCTTTCTGCTTTAGTACCAATAGTGTTAGTGCTACCTATGATGTTTGCAGCATCTACACGAGAATAAATATATGATACGTTGCCGCCTAATACCAGGTTCTTCAACCATTCTGCATCACCAATGAATGATAAGTTTTTGCGTACTTCAAATTCAAGACCTGCTACATATGCAGACTTGGCATTCTGATAAGTAAATATCAACAGGTCGAGGTTTGACTGATCATCCAGTTTTGCCTCTATCGGGTTGCTAAAGTTTTTGTAGAACACACCGGCAGTGATGGCTTCACCAGCGCTTGGGTAATATTCATACCTCAAATCTATGTTTGTGATATTGCCGCGTACCAGGTTAGTATCTCCTTTTAATGTCCATACATTTTCAAAGTCGATGAACTGGAATGGTGCTATCTCCCTAAACTCAGGACGGTTAACTGTACGAGAAGCAGACAGGCGGAATTTTGTTTTCTCTGTCATATTGTAAGACAGATTGAAAGAAGGCAATACATCGGTGAATACATCTTCTTTATCCAGTTTAGTGCCTGAACGCAGTGTCGCTTTCAGATTCTGCGTATAAGACTCAACCCTCACACCCCATGTCAGCCTGAACTTTTCAGCAATGCTGTTATCCAGCATTACGAAACCGGCATTCAGTAAGCCGCTTGCTTTATAAGCATCTTCGTTACTGGTAATCTCATTTAAACCAAAACCTCCTGATACACCAACATTAGATGGGTCAAATATTGTATTAACCTGTTGATGTGCTATTGCAGAAGACAACACGCTTACAGGCTCATATTGGAATACCCTTGCCGAAAAATCGCGGTCTTTATATTGGCCTAAGTAACCAAACTTAACGCTATGTTTCTGGCCCCACATTGCAAAAGGCACATTGATATTGAAGTTACCACCGTAAGAGTTGTCTTTTTGCTTACTGAAGAACCTGCGGCTGTTACGGTCAACTATTTCATACGGCAGGCTTTCGTCTGCTACCGGCTCATCGTTGTCATCAAAAGTAGCAGCACGCGCATAGAATGCTGTACGCAAATCTTTCTGACTCGCCTGCAGGTTTGAATAACTCAGGTTCCAATATGCTTTGATATTGCGTTTGCCTATAGCATGGTCACCTTCTAACTGTGCATTATACACCTGGCGCTCAGACGGTACAGATGAATAAGTTTTAAACTGCTGGTTGTTACTTGTAGTGTAGCCTTCCCTTTGATAGTACGTATTATCGTACATTTTATTGAACAGGTTTTTGAAACCTATTTTGGTTTTACCTGTTACATAAGAAAAGTTGGCAAGGCCGGCCAGGTTTGAAGAAAACCTGTTTTGCTGCTCTACACTGTATGTGTGTACACGAGACTCTTCATATTTACCGCGGATGAATTCCGGTATAATAGTTTGCGTGTTACGGAAAGAAAGACCGAGTACGGTACCGAATTTATCACCATTCTTCATGTGTTTAGATACGCCGCCTGATAATTGTACTGCCAGGTTGGGCATCGCCGTACCTTTTACTTCTTTATAGTCGTTAGGCAAATCTTTAACAGCATTGTAAGCAGCCTCAGGATTTGTTGCCTTCATAGTATTATAAAAAGTCCTGTCCTCACCAAATGACGCCGGCAATTCGTTCCTTTTACCAGGGAAACCAAGATAATCAGTACTACCTCTTTCGTTATGTATATAATCTTTGAAAGTGCTTTGTGTGTTATAACCACCGGCCAGGCCTATGTTAAAGAAATCCCTTTCAGGAATATCCTTTGTAAGTACCGTAACGATACCGCCGGCAAAATCGCCCGGAAGGTCTGCAGAAGCTGTTTTGTTGATAATGATATTATCTATCAGGTTAGATGGTATTACATCGAAAGAAAACGCTTTTTTATCGGGCTCTGTACTTGGCATCAGGGCATTGTTTACCATTGCCATGTTATACCTGTCGCTCAAGCCACGGATAACCACATATTTACCATCTTTAATACTGGCACCGCTTACGCGCTTCAGCACCTCACCAGTGTTTTTATCCGGTGTGCGTTGAATCACATCGGCAGATATACCACTTGATACAGAAATGCTGTTTTTCTGCATCATGTACAATGCATTGATAGATTCTTTTTTCAGAGAAGCAGTTACTACTACCTCTTTCAGCGTCTTTTTATCATCTTCAGCAATTACAGCATTCAGTTCTGTCACCTGCCCTTCCTTCACTACTACATCGCTGACATTTTTTTGTTGGTAGCCTATGTATTTTATTTCCACTACATAATCCCCATTCGCCACATCCAGCATAAACCTGCCATCCACATCGGTAGCGGTACCAATACCAGTACCCTGCACCATTACAGTAGCACCGATGATAGGGTCTCCGGTTTTTTCATCAGTCACTTTACCGCTGATTTTACCACCGGCCAAAGCTTGCACTGATAATATTAATAAAACAAAAAACATTGAAATAATGCGCATACATTGAGCTATTTGCGCGCAAAATTCCGATCTGAATGTTACCAGTGTTTTAACGCAATGTTACGCGAACGTAACCCTTATGTTAAGTGAACATTAATTTTGAAAAACTGAACGCATTACTGTTGTTTTTTAGTTATCATTTTATTAAGCGCTCGGAGCAGTATCATTAAGGATAAATTACTTTTGCAAACATGAACATCCGCAGCCTTTTTCTGCAGCACGTAGCGCAAACGTCCCCGGCACCGCTGGCTATACATATCAATAAAGCACAGGGCAATTACCTATATGATACTGATGGCCGGGCATATATAGACCTGATAGGCGGTATCAGTGTATGCAACGTGGGGCATTGCCACCCTGCCGTGGTAGCAGCCATTAAAGAACAGGCAGAAGCGTACCTGCACGTGATGGTATATGGAGAACTGGTGCAGAGCCCGCAAGTGCAGTATGCACAGTTGCTTACACAACACTTGCCACAAAACCTTGATACTGTATATTTTACCAATTCGGGTGCAGAGGCGGTTGAAGGTGCTATAAAACTGGCCCGCCGCATTACGGGCCGTCCTGAAATGATAGCCTGCAATAACAGTTACCATGGCTCTACGCTGGGAGCACTCAGCATCATAGGTGATGAATACTGGCGCAATGCATATCGCCCTCTATTACCGGGGGTGTGGCACCATGATTATAACAGTGATACATTAATCGAAGCTATCAATGACCGGACAGCCTGTGTTATTATCGAAACCGTGCAGGCAGAGGCGGGTATAAAGGAACCAGCTGCAAACTGGCTGCACAAGCTGCGGGCAAAATGTACAGAAACGGGCACCCTGCTGATATTTGACGAGATACAGTGCGGCTTTGGCAGAACAGGTAAACTATGGGGCTTTGAACATTATAACGTAATTCCCGATATACTATTATTAGGCAAAGCCCTGGGTGGCGGCATGCCGTTGGGTGCTTTTGTATCATCGCACCAAAACATGCAGGCGCTTACCCATAATCCTGTACTGGGGCATATTACTACATTTGGCGGGCATCCGGTATCATGTGCCGCGGGTATGGCTGCATTCCATGCCCTGCTGGATGAAAATATGGTAGCAGGGGTATATGAAAAGCAGCGGCTGTTCTTAACACTGCTGAAGCATCCTAAAATAAAGGCAGTAAGAAGTAAAGGCTTATTAATGGCTATTGAACTGGAAAGCAGTGAGCAAGTAATAACAACATTGCAGGCATGCCTGCAACAGGGTGTATTTTCCGATTGGTTTTTATTTGCCCCCCAATGCATACGCATAGCACCACCACTAACGATAACAAACGAAGAAATAAAAAAAGCTTCGGAGGTGATACTAAACTGTTTATAAAAGATAAAGGCGGCAATATTGCCGCCTTATCAGTAATTTCCTTATCAGTAATTTATTATGACCTGCGTTTAGCGCAGGGTTATCTCGTATGTTTTAGTACCTACTTTAACAGTAGCCTTATTTTCGCAGGCACCACCACCATAATCCAATATCCTGGCGATACCACCCTGCGGCGTTATTTGCACAACACCTTGTTTTATCCAGCTGCAATTCATGGCTATGATAAGTGCCTCCGTTATTTTCACGTCATAATCCGTACCATCAGGGCGTGTCAATACGCCTGAGCCTCTTATTGAATATACGTCATCAGATACGTTGTTGGTATAATCACCTTCAATCCATGTTCTTACACGGTTGGCAGACTTAGATATGGTTGTACGATCTGTTTCGTTGTACAAAGAGCCATTTACACTTACGTTGAAATACATCAATCCCTGAGCGTTGCGTCCCATATTGGTCACTTGCTTAGTGCCTGATACTTTCCAATCGTTCACATAATAATCGGAGAATGAAATATTATGAACGTGGCCTGCCTCGAGGTAGGTGCCGGTATATGAAACCAGTATTTTACCCCTACGATAGCGTCCGTCCTTGCACAGGCAATTAGCAGGGCCGAAATCAATAGTAATTATTTTATTAGCTACATCTTTAGTAACCGTAGCACAACCACTACCCAACGGGCTTTCTTCCCCTTTCAGTGCAACGGCACCGAATATTTCAGCCTCATTTGCAAAGTTTTCAGCCTCATCGAAGGCCTGGTCTATGCGGGCATCTTCATTACCGTAATTGATATCTTCCTCCTGTGTTGCAGGTACAGGGTTGTCATCATCATTATTCTTGTTGCAGGCTGCAATCGTTAAAGAAAAGGCTACTGCAGCCATGGCAGTGTAGGTGAATAATTTTTTACTCATAGTTTATGATTTTAGAATAAGACGGGGCTTACTCCCTCAAGTTTAATGTAATGCTAATGAAAAATATCAAAATATTATAGCATAACCAGCAGTGGTAGTAAAAATGGAGGCAAATAATAGCTACATTTGCGCAAATTTTAATTTATCCTATGCAAATAGCCATCATTGGTACCGGATATGTAGGTCTTGTTTCAGGCACTTGTTTTGCCGAAACCGGCAACAACGTGGTATGTATCGATATTAATGAAGAAAAGGTTGCGCAACTGAGAAACGGTAAATCCCCTATCTATGAGCCCGGCCTTGACACCTTACTGGAACGAAACATTAAAGAAAAACGTATAGAATTTACTACTTCCCTGAAAGAAGGCATCAAAAATGCACAGATCATATTCCTGGCATTGCCTACCCCTCCGGGAGAGGACGGCGCTGCTGATCTGCGTTATGTACTGGGCGTAGCGGCAGACCTGAGCCGTATAATAGATAAATACACCGTTATCGTTAACAAGAGCACCGTACCGGTAGGTACTGCTGAGAAAGTAGCCGCAGTACTGGCTCAAAACCTGGACCGCAGCCTGTTTGATGTAGTATCGAACCCTGAGTTTCTGCGCGAGGGGGTAGCAGTAGAAGACTTCCTGAAACCCGACCGCGTGGTAATAGGTACCAGCTCTGAAAGGGCCCAGAAACTGATGGAAGAATTGTATCAACCATATGTACGCCAGGGCAACCCGATATACTTTATGGACGAGCGTTCATCTGAAATGACCAAATATGCGGCCAACTCTTACCTGGCTATGCGGATATCTTTCATGAACGAGATGGCCAACCTTTGTGAGAAAGCAGGAGCCAACGTGGACATGGTACGTATAGGTATGGGTAGCGATAACCGTATAGGCAAACGTTTCCTGTTTCCCGGCGTAGGTTATGGCGGTAGCTGTTTCCCTAAAGACGTGCAAGCACTTGCCCAGACTGCCCGTGAGCTGGATTACGACTTTCAACTCGTAAACACTGTAATGAACGTGAATGACAGGCAGAAAACACGCCTGGGCAAGAAAATAAAAGAATGCTTTGGCAATGACCTGAGTGGGCGCACCTTCGCTATCTGGGGACTGGCCTTTAAACCGGAAACGGATGATATACGTGAAGCACCGGCACTGGAACTGATAAACGAGCTGCTGGATGCAGGCGCTGCCGTTACTGCCTTCGACCCTGAAGCGATGCCGAATGTAAACCGCATTTATAATGACACCATTACTTTTGCAGAAAACCAGTACGATGCATTGAACAATGCTGATGCCCTGGTTATTGTAACGGAATGGAGCGAATTCCGTAACCCCAATTTTGAAAAGATTGGTGAGCTGCTGAAACACCCGATGATATTTGATGGCCGCAACGTATTCTCGCTTGAAAAGATGGAAGAATTGGGCTTCTATTATGAAAGCATTGGCCGTAAAGCAGTGCATGAACAACTGCGTAACAAAATAGAGGTGCCCATGGGTGCTATTGTACGCGAACGGGGCAATCTTGATTAATACACATAACACATTATACGCAACTATTAATGAGCAATAAAAAACGCATACTCATAACAGGTGCTGCCGGTTTTCTGGGTTCACACCTTTGCGATAGGTTTTTGAAAGAGGGGTATACAGTAGTAGGTATGGACAACCTGCTGACCGGTAATATCAAAAACATAGAACACCTGTTCCCTGTAAAGGAATTTGAATTTTACCATCACGATGTGACCAAGTTTGTACACGTACCCGGTAAAATAGATTACATACTGCATTTTGCATCGCCTGCCAGCCCTATTGACTATCTGAAAATGCCAATACAAACGCTGAAGGTAGGTGCGATGGGCACACACAACCTACTGGGCCTTGCCAAAGCAAAAGGCGCACGTATATTGGTAGCCTCTACATCGGAAGTATATGGCGACCCGCTGGTGCATCCGCAAACAGAAGAATACTGGGGCAACGTGAACCCGATAGGCCCACGTGGTGTGTATGATGAAGCGAAGCGCTACATGGAAAGCATTACGATGGCATACCATAATTTTCACGGGCTGGAAACGCGCATCATACGTATATTCAATACCTATGGGCCACGTATGCGCCTGGATGATGGCCGTGCGCTGCCTACATTTATGAGCCAGGCACTGCGTGGAGAAGATGTAACGGTATATGGCGATGGCTCGCAAACACGTTCTTTTTGCTATTGCGATGACCTGGTAGAAGGCATCTACCGCTTGCTGCTTTCCGACTATCATATGCCTGTGAACATAGGTAACCCGGTAGAGATAAGCCTGCTGCAATTTGCAGAAGAAGTAATAGCGCTGACCGGTTCTAAATCGAAAATAGTATTTGAACCATTACCGCAAGATGACCCGAAACAACGCCAGCCAAATATTACGAAGGCGAAGGAAATACTGGGATGGCAACCTACCATCGACCGCCAGGAAGGTTTGAAAAGAACACTGGAATATTTCAAAAAGCATATTTAACATAAAAAGCCCTCTTACGAGGGCTTTTTCAATTTTTATAGGTAGCTACTATTATTACTTTACCAAAGTGCCTTCCAGTTGCAGCACGATAGTTTCATTTACTTTAAGATTGTATGCTGCGGTGTATAAACGCACCAGTGCCTGCACATAGCTATTTTCAGCCTCGCGCGTTTCCAGCGTAGTAGCTATGCCTACCCGGAAACGAGCCTTTTGAATGTCCATATTCTCTTTAGCATAACCAATATTCTCCTGCTCTAATTTATAAGCAGCTACGGCTACCTCATAATTGCGCCATGCAGTGCGGTACTGACGGCCTATTTCTGTATTCTGCCTGTCATATACCAACTGTTCGCGCATAGCTTGCAGACTGGCAATTTTAGCCTGTCTGCGTATGTTGCCGCCCTGGAATATCGGTACACTGATAGCTGCCGAACCTTGTGGACCGTAGCTCTGGTTGAACAATGCAAAACCCGACTGGCTGCGTGTACGTGTATAGTTATAAGCACCATTTACTGCCAATGTAGGCAAGTGATATGTACGTGCAATTTTTGCGCCTAATTCATATGCTTCCACACTTCGACGTGCAGCTTCCAATGATGGGTTCATTTGTTCAAACCTTTGCTTATCTGAAGGCTCGAGGTCCATATCGCTATGCAGTGTGTCCTCCAATATGTATGTCTTGTCAGGATCTTCGCCCATCAGCGCATTCAGTGTAGCAAATGATGCATTGAGTGAAGCCAATTGGCTTAACGAATCGGCCCGGCGACTATTATAATCTACACGCGCCTGCAGATAATCTATTTTAGCGGAAGCACCCGTTTCATATTTTACCTGCGATAGCATCATACGCACCTGCGCCAGCACCAGCCCTGTATCAATAGCTACACCTTGTTGTTTTTGCCATACCGATGCGGCATATGCCTGTATTACTTGTGATACGGTTGCCTGTACCTGCTCTTTCAGTCGGGCTTCGCCCAAACGCTCTAATACATTCAGTTGCTTTTTTACAATGAACATTCTACCACCGTCAAACAAAGTCCAGTTGAGCGTAACGGCACCATTGATACCGAAAGATGCCGCATTGGGCACTTCCTGCACACGGCCATCTGCAAACTCTATACGTGTATTCGATGTTCCGGTACTAATACCACCATTAGCATTGATATTAGGCGAGAAGCCCGCATTGCCCAGCGTGTTATTAACCGCTGCCTGCCTGGCTTCATTCTTTACTATGCGTATGTCATAGTTGTATTCCAAGGCCTTGCCTATAGCATCTTCAAGGGTCAGCATTTCCTGTGCTTTACCGGTAAAGGGCAATGCCAGTATGCAGGTTATGATATAAACGATACGTTTCGTCATGTTACTTAGTCATTCAGTTTTTCGATAGCAGTAGGTACTTCCACTTTCCTGCGTGACAGGAAAGTATATATAACAGGCACTATAAACAAGGATAGTATCAGCGAGAACAACACACCACCTACTATTACGATACCCAATGGTATGCGGCTGGTAGAAGCTGCACCTAAGGAAAGCGCCAGTGGCAGCGCACCGAATATCATAGCCAGACTGGTCATAAGGATAGGGCGCAAACGCATAGACGCTGCATTGATAGCCGCTTCAACTTTAGAAGTACCTCTGTCGCGGATATGGTTGGCATATTCTACTATCAGGATACCATTCTTTGTTACCAGGCCTATCAACATAATCATACCTATCTGCGAGAAGATGTTAATTGTTTGCCCAAATAACCATAGGGACAGTACCGCACCTGCTATCGCCAGCGGCACTGTGAGCATGATGATAAGCGGATCGACAAAGCTTTCGAACTGTGCGGCCAGTATCAAGTATATCAGCACCAATGCCAGCAGGAATGCGAACAGCGTATTCGATGAGCTCTCAACATAGTCTTTAGATGCACCACCCAATGATGTAGTAAAGCTTTCGTCCACCACTTTTTCCTTCTCCAACTTGTCAAAGATCCTTTCCATTTCCGCAATACCATCACCAATGGTTTTGCCCGGTGCAAGGCCTGCCGATACCGTGGCTGACTTATACCTGTTGTAGTGATATATCTGCGACGGGCTGGTTGTTTCCTCTATGGTTACCAGGTTATCTATAGATATAGGCTGACCGGCGCTATTATTCACGTACAACGTCTTCAGGTCTACGGGTGCTTCCCTGTCTTTGCGGAATACCTGCCCCAATACCTGGTACTGTTTACCATTCTTGGTGAAATATCCCAGCCTGCGGTTACTTAACGCCAGTTGCAACGTCTGCGATACATCCTGTACCGATACACCCAGTTGAGATGCCTTTGCACGATCGATAGAAACGGTCAGTTCCGGCTTGTTGAATTTCAGATCGATATCCGCACCCTGGAACATAGGATTCTGATTCACCTCATCCATAAAACGCGGCATGGCCTTGGCCAGCTTATCGAAGTTGATATTCTGTATTACAAATACTACCGGATAGGCACTACCACCACGCTGCACAGATATAGTTTGCTCCTGTATCGCAAAAGCGCGACCGAAATTGTACTTCTGCAGGTTGCGGTTTACAGCTTGCACTATTTCATCCTGGCTGCGGCTGCGCTCATTAGGCTCTTTCAGGCGCACATTGAGGAACCCGGTATTTACAGCACCCGAACCTGTAAAACCCGGTGCTGTTACTGAAAGTATCACTTCTTTTTCAGGAACAGAATCCAATATAGATCCTACCAGTTGATCCATATAAGCATCCATAGCATCGTAAGATGTTCCTTCCGGTGCAGATACCTGCGCACGGAAACGAGCGCGATCTTCAAGTGGTGCCAATTCGCTTTGTAAACCACTACCGATAAAGTATATCAATGCAAAAGAGACTACGACGCCTGTAATAGCTATCCATTTTTTGCGCATGATCCACACCAGCGCGCGCTTATATACATTCTCCATTCCCTGGAAGAATGGTTCTGATTTGACATAGAATTTAGATGGTTTGTGCTCTTTACGCGTCATCAAGACATTGAGCACCGGGGTGAGCGACAGTGACACAAACGCAGATATCAATACTGCACCTGCTACCACTATACCAAATTCGCGGAATAGCCTACCGGTGAACCCCTGTAAGAACACGATGGGCAGGAACACAACAGCCAGTGTTATAGAAGTGGAAATAACCGCAAAGTAAATTTCCTCGCTACCCTCTTTTGCGGCACGGTGCTTTTCCATGCCGGCCTCCAGCTTCTTAAAAATGTTTTCCGTCACAACGATACCATCATCCACCACAAGACCGGTAGCCAGCACGATGGCCAGCAGCGTAAGGATATTGATGGTGAAGCCCATTACATACATGATAAAGAACGCACCTATCAGGCTCACCGGTATATCTATCAGCGGGCGAAAGGCAATGAGCCAATCGCGGAAGAAGAGATAGATTATAAGGATAACCAATGTAAAAGAGATCAGCAAAGTTTCCTCTACCTCGCTTATCGACTTTTTGATATAAGCAGTGGTATCCATCGCAATATTGACTTTGAAATCTGCGGGGATATCTTTTTTGAGCGCTTCGTAGCGTTTATAAAACTCATCGGCAATGGCTACATAGTTGGAACCCGGTTGTGGCGTAAGGGCAAGGGCTATCATCGGGATGCCGCTTTCCTTCAATACACTCTCTTCATTCTCCGGCCCCAGTACTGCTTCCCCTACTTCCCGCAAGTGAATATCAGTACCGTTAACGTTTTTAATAATAAGATTATTGAAATCTTCTTCTGAAAACAAACGTCCGAACGTACGTACCGAAAGCTCTGTGTTAGAACCCGATAATTTACCGGAAGGAAGCTCTACATTCTGTTTACTCAACGCAAGCTCTATATCCTGAAAAGTGATATTATAACCTGCCATCCGGAGCGGATCCAGCCAAAGGCGCATAGCATAGCGCTTCTCTCCCCAAATCCTGATACTACTTACACCTGGAATGGTTTGCAGCCTTTCTACCAATACGTTCTCAGCATATTCCGTAAGCTCCAACTGATTTTTAGTATCGCTCTGCACGGTCATGGAGATGATGGGCTGCGAGTTGGCATCAGCTTTCGATACTACAGGCGGCGCATCAATATCCTGCGGCAGGTTGCGCACAGCTTGCGATACTTTATCGCGCACATCATTGGCAGCCGCTTCCAGGTCTATGCCTAAGTCGAACTCTACAGTGATGTTGCTATTACCCTGTGCACTGGTAGAAGAAATGGTTTTGATACCGGCGATACCGTTGATAGATTTTTCCAGTGGCTCCGTTATCTGCGATTCTACAATATCCGGGTTGGCGCCAGCATAAGATGTTCTTACATTGATAATCGGCGGATCTATAGATGGATAGTCGCGGACACCGAGAAAATTAAACCCGATGACCCCAAAAACAATGATAATTATATTGAGCACGATGGCCATCACTGGCCGCCGCAGAGAGAGCGAAGGTAGACTCATGCAGATAGTTTCTTAAAAAACAGTCAAATATACAGACTTAGACACTTGATACTATCGAAGGTTTAAGGCGAATGCAGCCGAATGCTGATGTTTCTTTTACACAAAAGTTATTCCAACAATATCTGCATCCGTCATTTATTGATTGTAAGTGCATAATGAAGATGTAAAATTGGCATAAAGCATGTTTCGCCTATATGCCCATTTTAATTAATTATGAAGTGGCCCGGTGTTTTTGGGCTTTCAGATATGGCTATTAACTTTGAGGACTCATTAACCAAAAACAATTATTTATTATGGCACATACACTTCCTGCATTGAATTATGCTTTTGAAGCATTGGAACCACACATTGATGCACAAACAATGCAAATACACCATGGCAAGCACCACCAGGCTTATGTAGATAACCTGAATAAAGCCATAGCCGGCACAGATGCCGAAACAAAAACACTGGAAGAATTGATGGCAAATATATCTGCATACCCTGTTGCAGTGCGCAACAATGGTGGCGGGCACTATAACCATACGCTTTTCTGGAGCATTCTGGGCCCTAACGCAGGTGGCACACCTACGGGTGACCTGGCTACTGCCATTAACGAAGCTTTCGGTTCATTTGACGCACTGAAAGAAAAAATGAATACGGCAGGTGCTACCCGTTTTGGTAGCGGTTGGGCATGGCTGCTGGTAAAAGATGGTAAACTGGAGGTTTCTTCTACCCCTAACCAGGATAACCCGCTGATGGATATTGCTGAAGTAAAAGGCACACCTATATTGGGTATAGATGTATGGGAACATGCTTACTACCTGAAATACCAAAACAAACGCCCTGATTATCTTTCTGCCATCTGGAACGTGATAAACTGGGAAGAAGTAGACCGTCGCTATAAAGCAGCACGCTGATCTTAAATATTCTTAATTATCTTATAAAGAGCATGTAAAGAACATGCTCTTTATTTTTTAA
>DASWWE010000002.1:0-20359 GCA_036406055.1 Flavipsychrobacter sp.
GATAAGTTTACTGTTACTTCCCCTTCCCGACAATACAAACAAATGGCAGGCAGGCTTAAGAGTTGGATTAATATCCATATAAAGAATGGAGATATGCCCACTGCCGCTGTCAGCCACATATAACGTAACTTTGCACACTATGCATTTAGAAGAATTGAAATCACTGATACCCGCAGATTTTGCAGATGAGGCACGAGTATGGATATACCAGAGCAGCAGGGCATTTATTGAGAAGGAAGAAAAAGAAATAAATGAGCAATTGGAGCAGTTTTACACCCAATGGCAATCGCATGGCGACCCTGTAAAAGGATGGTCCAAGTTGCTATTCAGGCAGTTTATAATAGTAATAGCAGACGAAACGGATATTAAAGTAGGTGGTTGCAGCACAGACAGTTCCGTACGTGTTATAAAAAGTATTGAAAGACAATATGATGTAAATATGTTTGACAGGCTGATGCTTACCTTTTTGGTAAAGGGCAAAGCAGAAATGCTGCCCTTAAACCAAGTGAGCTATGCTTTGGAAAAAGGCTATATCAGTATGGAAACACCACTTTTTAATAACGTGGTAACTACAAAGAAAGATTTGATGACCAATTGGCTGGTTCCAATAAAGGATTCGTGGTTGGCAACAAGGCTAAACGTTGCGCCACAAGCTTAATAAAAAAAGCGCCAGAATAGGCGCTTTTTTTATTACTTGACTTCTTTATCTATGAATTTACCCAGCCCCTTACCTGCTACCGCATAAGATTCCTGTATACGTGTACCGGTGTCATAGTCGTTACCGCCAAATGTGCGCCCGGGGCAATTTTGCACAGATATTCTAGCTAAAGGTGTACCCGGGTTTGCTGTTTCAACTATCCATGCCTCACCATCTATTTCGGCATTTTTGCGCGTTACATATACATTATACCCAGGTTCCGTATAGGTTGTTTTGAATATCAGGGTGTATTTTTCATTAGGATATTCGCCAATATTTATATCGCTGTGTTTTGCAAACAACTCTTTGAACTGCGGTTCGAACCTGTTCTTACGGTCCGCCTTCCAGGATTTCACCCATTCATCGCCTTTCCCAGCTTCTTTTTTATTGTAATCATCTTTTTTCTTCGATAGATATTCTTCTTCCGTTTCGAATTTTCCTACACCCATTTTACTGTAATCAAATTGTACATTCAATTTGGTTATACCTTTCAGAGCATCCATGTTGCCATCCAGAATGCGCACCTTTTGTGCGAATGCACTGGCAGATACTAATAATGCAGCAGATAATAAGCTAATACGTATTGCTTTCATTTGAATAGATTTTGAGTTTCAAAAATAGGCATATAGTACTAATAACAAGAATGCCAGGGTATTATTACATCTTTACCAATCAAAATGGCTTTTAAATGAGATATAATTCAATATTTACTTTTAACGGTTAAGGAATATTTTTGCAGACTAATTTAAAGAGGAAGGATAATGCCCGAAATGGAAAATCACGCAGAGCAAAACTCGGTATTGCTGAATGAAATGTATCAGAACTGGTTTCTTGATTATGCCAGTTATGTAATATTGGAGCGTGCCGTGCCTGCGGTAGAGGATGGACTGAAACCTGTGCAACGGCGTATACTACACGCCATGAAAGAAATGGATGATGGCAGGTATAATAAAATAGCGAATGTGATAGGGCAAACCATGCAGTATCATCCACATGGGGATGCATCTATTGGGGATGCTATCATTAATATGGGGCAAAAAGACCTGATGATAGATACCCAGGGTAACTGGGGAGATGTGCGGACGGGTGACAGTGCAGCTGCACCACGATATATTGAAGGTCGGCTATCAAAATTTGCTCTTGATGTAGCATTTAATGGTAAGACGACGGAGTGGCAATTGAGTTATGATGGGCGTAAGAATGAACCTGTAACGCTACCAATGAAGTTTCCTATGCTGCTGGCACAGGGTGCAGAGGGTATTGCAGTGGGACTTTCTACCAAAATTTTACCACACAACTTTTGCGAACTGCTGGAAGCTGCTATCAAATACCTGAAAGGCCGGAAGTTTGAATTATATCCAGATTTTGGTACTGGTGGGATGATAGATGTGAGCAATTACAACGATGGTGCCCGTGGTGGTAAAGTACGCGTAAGGGCGCATATCGAGGAAGTGGATAAGAAAACACTGGCTATTAAAGATGTGCCGTATAACACTACCACCACCCAGTTGGTAGATAGCATCCTGAAAGCCAATGATAACGGTAAGATCAAAATAAAGAGCGTAACAGATAATACAGCAAAAGATGTAGAGCTATTGGTGCAACTGGCACCCGGCGTTACTACCGACCAGACTATTGACGCCCTATACGCATTTACCGATTGTGAAATAAGTATATCGCCCAATGCTTGTGTGATCATTAATGATAAACCGCATTTTGTAGGTGTAAGTGAACTGCTGAAAAACTCGGCAGAACACACGAAAGCTTTATTGCTGAAGGAACTGGAAATAAAGCTGGGAGAGCTGGAAGAAGACTGGCACTATTCATCGCTGGAGAAGATATTTATCGAGAAACGTATTTATCGCGATATAGAGGAGCAAACTACCTGGGAAGGTGTGCTGGAAGCTATAGATAATGGGTTAAAACCCTATAAAAAGAAGTTGCGCCGTGCCGTGACGCAGGAAGATATCATCAAGCTGACTGAAATACGCATCAAGCGTATCTCTAAGTATGATACCTTCAAAGCTGATGAACACATTAAAGGTGTGGAAGCAGGCATAGACGAGGTGAAATACAATATTGAACACCTGAACGACTATGCTATAGCCTACTACGAAGGCTTACTGAAAAAGCATGGCAAAGGAAAAGAGCGTAAAACAGAAATAAGACCGTTTGAAACCATACAGGCGCAAACGGTAGCCATAGCTAATACTAAGCTGTATGTAAACTATAAAGAAGGTTTTATAGGTACAGGGCTTAAAAAGGATGAGTTTGCATTTGACTGTTCTGACCTTGATAATATCATTGTTTTCAAGCGAGATGGTAAGATGGTAATCACTAAGGTAGCCGATAAGACCTTTGTAGGTAAAGACATTATCTATCTGGCCATATTTGTGAAGAATGATGAACGTACCACTTACAACATGATGTACGTAGATGGCAAAACAGGTATTGCTTACGCAAAACGCTTTAATGTAACAGGCATTACCCGAGATAAGGAGTATGACCTTACCAAAGGAAATCCAAACAGTAAAGTGCTATACTTTACAGCCAATCCTAACGGTGAGGCGGAGGTTGTGGCTATAACACTTTCTCCGGGTAGTAAAGCACGAAATAAAAGCCTTGATTTCTACTTTGAAGAGCTGGAAATAAAAGGCCGGAGCTCACAAGGAAACCAAGTAACTAAATATCCTATCAAAAGCGTTAAATTCAAAGAGAAGGGCCGCACTACCCTGTCTGGTCAAAAACTTTGGTACGACAATACTGTTGGTAGGTTAAATAAAGACTCTATCGGACAATTCTTAGGTAGTTTTGATGAGAATGACCGTGTTATAGCCTTCTATACCGATGGCACTTACGAGCTAACAGATTTCGAATTGACAAACAGGTTTGATACCGATACCTTATTGTATATAGAGAAATTTTCACCTGAGAAAATTGTATCTGCCATTTATTACGATGCAAAGAGTGCACAGTATAATGCTAAGCGTTTTATTATAGAAAGCCAGGCACTTAAAAATAAGTATAGCATTATAAAAGAAGGTGAGGGTAATTATTTATCACTTGTTACTACAAAAGTCGAACCGATAATCATATTGAAATCAGGAAAAAAGAAATCGGAGCTTGTTGAAGAAACCATTGCGCTGCATGAAATAATTGATGTAACTGGCTGGAAAACAGTTGGTTCTAAAATTGCAGGTAGTGATTTGAAAGAGGTGTATGTGCATGAAGATGAGAAGGCCAATAACGGAGATGCGGAGGCCCCGACCCTCTTCTGATGAACACCATTTTTGACAGAAATTCAGTACCTTCACGCACCTTTTTCCATAAAGGCAGATCCATACGTAATGAAAAAAATAGAACTGGAAATTGTAGCCCTTTCTCATAGCATCACGCAGACGCATTCTTACGCAGTAGTATTAGGGGAAGTAAATGGCCTCCGTCGTTTACCTATCGTAATTGGTGGATTTGAAGCCCAGGCTATTGCAGTAGCGTTGGAACGCATGCAACCCAGCCGCCCCCTTACGCACGATCTTTTTGCCAATTTCATGACAACATTTGGCATAGATTTGGCAGAAGTAATTATATATAAACTTGAAGAAGGTATATTTTTTGCTAAACTGGTATGCCAGAATAACGATGAAACGATTGAAATTGACTCCCGCACCTCTGATGCCTTAGCACTGGCAGTAAGGGCTAATTGCCGTATTTACACTTATGAAAACATCCTGGAATCTGCTGGCCTTTTCCTGGAAAATACAGAGGAAGGACAAGCAGGTGCTGCTGCTTCAGGCAAACCTACGGTTACCAGCCAAGGTGCTGCTTCAGGGTTTGAAAAAGACCTTAAAAGTATGTCGCTTGAAGATCTGAACACTTTATTACAACAGGTATTGGAACAGGAAGATTATGTACGCGCCATCACAATTCGTGATGAGATCAATAGCAGGGAGAATAATAAATAATCGTTAACACTTAAAACATTTTCACAAGTTTAATGAAGAAGTCATTGGCAGCCGTATTTTGCGGCATAGTAGGGTTAGGGTTACAACAAGCGCATGCACAGAAATGTGGTACAGACCTGATAACAGAAAAACTGATAGCACAGCGGCCGGAAGCAAAAGAAGCCTTTTTACGCTACCAGGAAGAAATAAAAGAAAGAGCAGAAAAGTTTGAGGCCCAAATGGCCAATAGTTCAAATAAAACTACAGGTAAGTATACTATACCTTTAGTATTTCACGTAATCCTTCGTCAGTCGCAGATAGATTCTATCGGTGGTATACAAGGTATTTACAATCGTATTGCCAGCCAGGTGGCTGTACTGAATACCGATTTTAATGCTGAGAATGCGGATAGTTCTACGATTCCTGCTGTCTTCAAGCCTTTATTTGGTAAAGCCGAGATATCATTTGGTTTAGCCCATAAGAAGCCAGATGGTACCGCAACAACGGGTGTGGAGATAAAGGTAGCCGGCAGCAGCTATAATGGATATGATTTTGGTTCTGCATTTTTAGTAAGTACCGCCGGTGGCGGCCTTGATGCGTGGGACAATAAAAAGTACCTCAACATCTGGATAACAGATATCACCAATGGTAATCAACCGGGCCAGATACTGGGTTATGCTATCAGCCCCAGCTTCGGCAAGAATGTACTGCAAAATGAACAGGCCATTGGCGTAGTTATCGATTTTCTGGCATTTGGTAAACGCAATCCGTCATCTATCCAAATATTTACGCCTAAGGCTGATAACGGGCGTACAATGGTGCATGAAATTGGCCACTTCTTTACACTGAACCATATTTGGGGCAATACTGCTGTTGGCTCCGGAGTGTGTAGCGACGATGATGGTGTTGCAGATACTCCGCCGCAACAAGATGCCAATCAATCAACATGTCCTACTTATCCCAAAGCGAACTGTACTAACAGCCCTGGCGGTGAAATGTTTATGAACTTCATGGATTATGTGCATGATGATTGTATGCGTATGTTCACTAAAGGACAGGTAGCGCGTATGCAATCTGAGTTTACTCCAACGGGCGGTTCATATCAATTACAATTTAACGTGGCTGCTATGAGCTACCCAACCGATGTAGTTTCTTTGGAGCCTGAAAATACCTTTGATCTGGTGCCCAACCCCACTTCAGGTATCTTTACAGTATCATTTTCTGATGTTAATACGAAGCTGAAAGGTATATCAGTAGTGAACATGGTAGGACAGACTGTGAAACAAATAACTTCAGGATTACAAAACCAAGGCTTTTCGGTAGATCTTACGGGTATGCAGAAGGGCATCTATATGGTACAGTGTCATTTTGAAACAGGTACTGTAACACGAAAAATAGTATTACAATAGTTGATTACTCTATAGTTATGACAGGGATTTTAAGTGTAGAAGAAGCTATTAAGCATCAGTCTAAAGAACTGCAAAGCATTGCAGAGAAAGTAATAAATAAGCAACGCCTTACCCACGAGGAAGGCGTTTTGCTTTTTGAAAAAGGCGAATTGGGTTTTGTCGGTGCGCTGGCTAACCATATTACGACCTCATTGCATGGCAATAAGGTATATTTCAACCGGAATTTCCATATAGAACCTACTAATGTATGTGTATTTACATGCAACTTCTGTTCATATTCTCGTCAATACAAGCATCGTGATGAGGGTTGGGAGTTAAGTATAGAACAGATGATGGATATGGTACGTAAGTACGATGGCCAACCGGTTACGGAAGTACATATAGTAGGTGGTGTGCATCCCAAAATGAATCTTGAGTTCTTTTGCGAACTTATAAGTAAGATAAAAGTGCATCGTCCGGATTTGCATATAAAAGGATTTACAGCAGTAGAGCTTGATTATATGTTCCGAAAAGCAAAGCTGAGTGTAGAAGAAGGCATGAAGGTATTGAACGAAGCTGGCCTGCAATCTATGCCCGGCGGAGGTGCTGAAATATTCCATCCGGATGTGCGTAACCAGATATGTGCCGATAAAGTAGATGGTACCGGCTGGCTTTATATCCATGAAACTGCCCATAAACTGGGAATGCACAGCAACGCTACCATGCTATACGGACATATTGAGTCCTACGAGCATCGTGTGGATCATATGAGCAGGCTGCGTGACTTACAGGATAAAACAGGTGGGTTCAATTGCTTCATACCTCTAAAATTCAGGAATAAGGATAATGATATGTCGAACGTTCCTGAAACCACTATTATAGAAGATATGCGCCTGTATGCTATAGCACGTATCTACATGGACAATTTCCGCAACCTGAAAGCATACTGGCCAATGTTGGGACGTCAATCGGCGCAGCTTACCCTTTCATTTGGTGTTAATGACCTGGACGGTACAATAGACGATACCACGAAAATATACTCGATGGCCGGTTCTGAAGAACAAATACCATCCATGAGCACGGAAGATTTATGCGACCTTATTACTGCTGTAGGTAAACTTCCTGTAGAAAGAGATACGCTATACAATGAGATTAAAATATACGATGAAGTAGTAGCTTAATATTTATTGTTATTAACAGAAGAAAGGTAGTGCTTTACAAGTACTACCTTTCTTTTTTCGATAACTGTAATGCTAATGCTCCAGGAAATTCAGGTCTTTGCCAAATGTTTCTTCAGTCATTAAACCAGCTACAATACTTATCGTCATAACTATAGCACCGGTAATTGCTGCAGCGTTTACAAAACCATATGCAGGCTGCAATGCTTGGAATAACATAACAATCAGCGGCAAGGCACCTCTTACTACATTGGGTACCGTAGTGGCTGCAGTGGCCCTTAAGTTTGTGCCGAAATGTTCAGCAGCCATTGTAACAAAGATGGCCCAAAAACCGGTACCGAAACCCATTAGAGCACAAATAGCATACATGCGTGCAGCACTACCATCACCTTGCATAAAATATAGTAGGATACCTATTACTGTAATACCATAAAATATAAAAAGTGCTTTTTTTCTGCTTTTTAAATATTGGCTTAGCAACCCTATGGCTATATCTCCTATGGATATAGCAACATATGCAAACATGATGCCCTTGCCCGGATTGATCTCCTCTTCTATACCAAATGTTTTACCGAATTCTTTAGAAAAACTAACCAATATGCCAATAACATACCATGTGGGCAAACCTATCAATATGCTAAGTATATACTTTTTGAAACGTGGGCCATTGGTAAAAAACATCAGGAAATTGCCCTTTTGAACATCTGCATGTTGGATATTTTTAAACATACCAGACTCAAAAACAGAGATACGAAGCAATAGCAATAGTAAGCCTAAGCCGCCACCAATAAAGTAGCAAACACGCCAGTCAAATATTTGGGCAATAAAATATGCTACCACAGCACCTGTTAACCCTATGCCTGCAACAAGCGAAGTAGCTACCCCACGCTTTTCTTTGGGGATAAGCTCGCTAACCAATGTTATCCCGGCCCCAAGCTCACCGGCAAGGCCTATACCGGCAATGAAACGGGCAAGGCTATATTGGTCTACCGTTTGTACAAAACCATTGGCAATGTTAGCAAGAGAATAAAGTAGTATAGAGCCAAACAAAACACTAAGCCGCCCCTTCTTATCGCCCATCATCCCCCATAGTATGCCACCTATTAAAAGCCCCCACATTTGGTGACCAATGATAGCCATACCGTCGCTCGCAATAAGTTCATCGGATAAGCCTAAGCTTTTAAGGCTTTTTACGCGGACGATGCTAAAAAGCAAGAGGTCATATATATCTACAAAGTAACCCAATGAGGCTACTATTACAGGAACACTGAATAAAGTGGCAGCCTTTTTATTTTGCTCCATTTGACTGATCGGAAGATTTGTTGTCCATTGTTTCCTCCAACATATCTTTCGTCACTTCAAGTATGGGTGATTTCTTTTTCCCAAAAAACATTTTAAAGAGTACCGGAGCTGTAGTAACCAGGATCAACCCTATTACTATTTTTTCAAAATTGTGTTTTACCCATTCATTTTCTCCAAGAAAATAACCGGCAAGGGTCATACTTCCTACCCAGGCAATACAGCCTACTACATTAAAGAAGAAGAATTTTTTCCTGTCCATTGCTACCACACCAGCCACTATCGGGGCAAATGTGCGTACGATGGGCAGAAAGCGGGCAAGGATAACAGCGCTACCCCCACGTTTCTCATAAAATTCCTTGGCTTGTAATACGTGTTTTCGTTTAAAAAGCAGCGTATCACGCTTCTCAAATAATAATGGCCCTGTTTTGCGGCCAAACCAGTAACCTACAGCATTGCCAATAATGCCTGCTACAGTTATCAGGGATATCCAATAGATAAGATTGGCAAAGTCGTTATTGAACGGGCTTTGTGAGTTGGCAATCATCAAACCGGTAACAAACAGTAACGAGTCGCCAGGCAGGAAGAAACCTACAAACAACCCGGTTTCGGCAAAAATGATAAAAGCAACCAGGTATAAGCCGCCGTATAGGGTCACCAGATGCGCCAGTTTTTCGGCGTTCATCAATTCTTTCAGCAAATCGATAATATCGTTCATTATTATTTGTTGGAGGCATGAAAATAGGTAATTCTGTACAAATCAGGTGCATAGAGCAAGTATATATTGTAAAAGCATACCATTAATCTTCCAGCGCGCCTTCCCATTTGCTTACAACCGCCGTTGCTACACTATTACCTACTACATTGGTAGCACTGCGGCCCATATCCAGCAGCGGATCTATGCCCAGCAAAAGAGCAAGCCCTGCTTCCGGTATATTAAATGTTGCCAATGTTCCGGCAATTACAACTAATGAAGCCCTGGGCACACCCGCTATACCTTTGCTGGTAAGCATCAATACTAATAGCATGCTCATTTGGGTGCCGAAATCGAGATGTATACCATAAGATTGGGCGATGAATAGCGATGCAAATGTCATATACATCATGGAGCCATCCAGGTTAAACGAATATCCAAGTGGCAAAACGAAACTTACAATACGATTATTACAGCCAAAGCGTTCCAACTCCAGCATGGTTTTGGGAAACGCTGCTTCGCTGCTGCTGGTACTGAAAGCCAGCAAAGTAGGCTCTTTTATTCTTTTAACGAGTGTTATCACTTTTTTGCCTAAAAACAACCCACCTGCAAGTATCAATACAAGCCATAGCAGCAGCAATCCGAAATAAAACTCACCAATGAATATGGAATAAGTACCCAGTATGCCTAAACCTTGCTTGGCAATTATCGCTGTCATAGCACCAAATACTGCCACAGGGGCAAAGTTCATCACATAAGCTGTTATTTTCAGAATAACATGAGAGAATGCGTCCATAGCTTTGATTACTATTTCCCCTTTCTCCCCTATTGCTGCAGTCGCTACTCCGAAGAATAATGAAAAGACCACTATCTGAAGTATCTCGTTTCGAGCCATCGATTCGAACACGCTGGATGGAAAAACGTGATACAAAAACTCTTTCAAGGTAAGTGCAGTCTTCTTAATACCTGTATCCATACCAACATCGGGCAAGGGCAGATGCATAGCCATACCTGGTTTGAAAAAGTTTACCAGCATCATACCTAATAACAAGCTCATAAAAGATGCAGAGAAAAACCATAGCAAGGTTTTGCCTCCTATTCTCCCTACAGCCTTCATATCCCCCAGTTTGGCAACACCTACTACCAGTGTAGTAAATACCAAAGGGGCAACTATCATTTTTATCAACCGGAGAAAGATATCGGCCAGCAAAGAGAAAGGTTCTAATTTGCTATCTCTTTCTGCCAAAGCTTCAGCTTTAGCCTTTACAAGCGCTGTATGTTCAGTTGATAATTGCAGATAGGCATTTGTGGTAGTATCTGTGATGGCAGATAAGTCACTTTGCATCTTTTTGAGGGCGGTTTCTGCACTTGCTATGGTTATATTCTGATTTTTCACATAACCACTATTCAGAATAAAACCTAATACAATACCTGCCACTAATGCTATAACAATATATAAGGTTAGCCGGCTCTTTTTATCACTACTTTGTATTACTGCCATTAGTATTTATTAGAAGGCTAAGATAATGTTTGATATGTTAATAGTGCAGTTTGCCGGCCACAGATACATTACCTTGCAGGCCACCGGTGTGTATGCAGAGTATACGGGCATCAATATCAAAAAAGTGGTTGTGTAACTGCTCTTGAAGCCCCATCATCATTTTAGCTGTGTAAACAAGGTCAAGGGGGATATTATTCATTTCGTTAAAAGCATTCATGAACGATAACTGTTCTTCAGTCCACTTCCCAAAACCGCCATTATGCCAATCGTCAAATAGCTGCCAATTGGTGTTATTTTCTAAATACAGATATTTTGCAATTTCCTGCTGTAGATATTTGCCGCCTTTCATAGGTACATAACCCAATAAAGAAATATCTGCATTCAATGCATTCCGCAAACCGATGAAAGTAGTACCTGTACCTAAAGAAAGGCAAACGTGTGTATAGCCTGCGGGAATATATTGAGCAATCTCTTCACACCCTTGCCTGCCCTGCTCGTTGGCACCACCTTCGGGTATGATGAACGGTGCATTGTAGTTTCTTGCCAGTTGTTGCAGATAATCCGGCTCTGTTTTAAGATTGTATTCTTCATAGGATATGGGCACCAGTTGCATTCCGTAGGATACACAAGCCTTTAATGTTTCTGTATCAGTATTATACCCTCGTACAATGCCTATAGCAGTTATTCCATAATGATGTGCAGCAGCGGCGGTAGCTATCAGATGATTGGAGTACGCACCGCCAAATGTCAATATAGCACTAAAATGATGCTCTTTGGCATAGGCAATATTATGTTTGAGCTTATACCATTTGTTTCCAGACACTACAAGATGAACCATATCCAGCCGAAGCATGTCTACGGCACTTACTCTTTTATTGTACCAGATTTTATTGAGATGCTGTATGGGGGGAACCTTAAGAATTGTATCCATATTCTTTCAGGTAATTGTCATTGTCCCGCCACTTGGGACGAACTTTTATAAAGAGCTCCAGGTGCACCTTTGCTTGCAGAAATTCTTCAATATGTTTACGTGCGTTAATACCCAGTTGTTTTATCATACTGCCCCCTTTGCCTATCATTATCACCTTCTGCGTTTCACGGCTTACAATGATTTCCGCCTTGATAACATTCAGTGTTGGTTTTTCCTCAAAAGACTGAATGATAACTGCTGTATGATATGGGATCTCCTCATGATATAGTTCATATATCTGCTGACGTATCAACTCACTTACGAAAAAGCGAACCGGCCTATCAGACATGCTATCTTCCGGGTAAAATGGTGGGGCCTCCGGTAGATGCTTTAATATCGTGGGTACTATTCTGTCTACATATCTTTTATCCTTGGCAGATACAGCAAATACCTCAAACTTGGGAAACCTTTCCTTGTAGCTTCTTACTACTTCTTCTACTTCTTTATTATTCTTTAAAAGGTCTGCTTTATTAAGTATCAATAATGCAGGCACCTTCAATTTCAGCGTGCTTAACACTTGCTCGAAGTCTTCTACAGGTTGTGTAATGTCATGTAATAATATTGCCACATCAGCATCTTCCAGGGCACTTTTTACATGTTGCATCATTTTTTGATGAAGCTTATACTTAGGCTCAATGATGCCGGGCGTGTCAGAAAAAATGATTTGATACTCAGGTTCGGTAAGAATTCCTAATATCCTATGCCTTGTTGTTTGTACTTTGGCAGATGTTATTACTAACTGCTCGCCCAAAAGAGCATTTAACAAGGTTGATTTACCGGCATTAGGAGCGCCAAAAATATTTACAAATCCTGCCTTATGTATAGTTTGTGCCGGTTCTTTCATATAAACAATTGCCGTAGATTAATTGCCCCGAAATTACACAGTTTTTTCGACGGACTATAATACTGCAATTGTTACATATATTCCGCCTTTCATTTTTATTATTGATTGAACCATCAGTAACTTAGCAGGCAATACATTATTTATGTATAATATTTAAATGTGGCAACTTCTACATTTGTGCACGATATTTTTAGCCTATTAAATACCTCATTATCCCTATCTTAGTTCAACGAAATAAATAAGACTGTAATATGGACAAAGTAGACAATGAAAATATGGAGGTATTGCTTGCTGAAGATGATCAGGACGATGTATTATTATTTCAGCTTGCATTGAAAGAAATGACTTTCCCTACTAACTTAAGACATGCAGAAAACGGAGAGGTATTATTTACATTGCTAAAACAGTATATTTCAGACCTATTATTTCTAGATATTCACATGCCATGTAAGGATGGTGTATCCTGCATAATAGAAATAAGAAAAAATAAAGAATACGACAACCTACCGGTTGTAATGTACACCTCTCATAGCACAGAGAACTATATTGATAATTGCTTCAGGAATGGCGCTAATCTTTATCTCATCAAGAATAAAACATTCAGAGAACTGGTAGAAAACTTACGTACTATATTTTCTTTTGATTGGAAAAAGCAAATGTTTTACCCACCTAAGCAACAATTCGTATTGAGCTAAGATATAGGCCAGGCAAATAGCCTGGCTTTTTTATGTTTACCAGAAACGAATTTAAAATAATAGCAATAAGATGATAATTTGTTAAAATAAAAAAGAAAAACTTTGTTTATTAAATAACGTTACCTACCTTTGCATCCTCATCGCGAGGTAGAGCAGCGGTAGCTCGTCGGGCTCATAACCCGAAGGTCACAGGTTCGATCCCTGTCCTCGCTACCCCGACAAGCCACATTGACCATCAATGTGGCTTTTGTTATTTATTCAATTCAGATCCATTTTAATAAAGGGTATTTTTCACATTGTTGTTTCACCACTAAGTGCTTAGTTTTGTTTAGCATGCATATCATGTGCATGTGTTACCTATGTTTTTAAAATAGGTTATCTGAAAATGCCGAAACGCAATGAGAGATAATGAAAAACAGCACCCCTACTGCAAATATTAAAAACTATAAAACCGCTAAACGTGCTCTTGATATTAAACTTGCACCTGAGCAAAGCTTTAAAGACTTGTTGCGCATATGCAATGATTTCAAAAGCTCTATCAATATATTGCTTGCAGATGTAGAAGAAGATAGCGTAGTGGATACTTTATCTTTCGACGATAAAAAAATATGGATGACTATTACAGTTGATAGTTTATCCAGTATCAAGTTTATAGATATCATTACTTCCGCAGCTATAAATTCTAAAGCTCACAACCACTTAGAGCATACTGCTTTTCTCGCCAGCTATATAGCTGAACGCTTTCATGAAAAGGCCAATACCCGTAAAATAGAACGATTATTGTCTGTAATACAGTTATTATCAAATGTTTTTGAATCGGGCACAAAGGTGACGCTGTATGAGGTTGAACCATTTAGGATATTAAAACAGCCTAAATACAAAGAAGTGTACATCCTGCGTATTGCAAGGTAACCTGGTTTGCCACCGCTAACAATTGATTAACTAACTAAAAACATCCGGATAACAACACACATAAGCATATCCACCATATCTTTACAAAAAAATATAAAACACAATACACAATGAAACATCTTTTATTCCTTGCACTGATCACTATAATGGCATTAGGTGCCTGCAAAAAGAGGTCGAACGTAAATGGTGATATAAAAAACCGTCGCGAGATCCTAGTTTCACGCAACTGGCAAATGGTTAGCAGGCTGGACAATGGTCAGTATTCAGAAATCAAAGATTGCCAGAAAGACAACTACTTTGTATTTGAAGATAATGGCTTAGGCCGCTGGGAAGAAGGTACGAATAATTGTTTTGATACAGCATCTAGTGGTAGTGAAAATCCTACGCCTGCCACTTACACATCTTTCACATGGTCTATGTCGGGCGATCAACGCGATCTTCATCTTAAAGATTTTGAAAAAGACGGACGTGATCCTGAATGGATGATCGTTAATATGGACTATAACAGCATGGATATCCGATGGTCAGAATTTGATAGCACTGGCTATCTCCATACGTTCAATATGAAGTTTAAGGCGCTTTAACTTAACATATACCATAATTGGCACATGCTATGGGCACTGATACACAGTGCCCATAGCTGCTTATTTTAACTCATATGTTAAAATAAGACTGTTTAGGATTGTGTATACTAAGATTTTGGGGCATAATTTTTAGATTTGTGCATCCAAATTTTATACACTCAATGAGAAATCTGAAGACTGTATGCGTATGCATTTGCATAGCAGCCTCCACCTCACTTATTGGATGTAGCAGTAGTGAGCAGTTGAAAAAACCTTCCTATTCAAAAAATACAAAGCATAAACCCGGTTTTATAGATAGTGTGTCGATACAAGGGAATGCTACAACCTTAAAAACAGATGTAAATGGCTCTTCACGTTTCGTTAAGAAGCAGCCACCATACAATATCGTTTCTAATGAAATTCAGGCTAAATATGCAGATATGCTGGGCGTATTGCCACAGTATGTAAAAAGCCTGAGCCTCTATGGTTTTATAGAAGATTGGTACGGTGTGCGCTACCGTTTCGGAGGTAATGATAAGGATGGTATTGATTGCTCTGCTTTTGTACAAAGGTTGTATGATAGTGTTTTTGGTATCAATTTGCTTCGCACAGCATATGAACAATTCAGCAATGTAAAATTTGTAGATGGTAAAAATGACCTTCAGGAGGGCGATCTGGTATTCTTCCGCAAGGGCAAACATATTGGGCATGTCGGCGTTTACCTGATGAATAATTACTTTGTTCACGCATCGTCATCGGGAGGCGTTATGATAAGTAGCTTGAATGAATCATACTGGCAACGCAGGTATGCCGGTGCCGGCTACATTGCCAGCAAGGCTAAAACAAAATACAATGCAGGTTTATAAAACACTAATCAGTTATCTCTGTTATTACATGCCCAACGCAACCGTTGGGCATTTGTATTTTAAGCAATGCTGAAATTGTGGCTGCTATATCTGTCATGTGTACGGTACGGTTGGTCTTCCCTTTAGGTATACCCCATCCGTACCATAATAACGGCAAATGTGAATCGTATGGATTCCAACTGCCATGCGTGGTGCCAGTAGAAGGGCCATAACCACTATACCATGCCGGGTTTAATATAATTTGTATCACACCGCTACGCTTGCGATTATAGCCATTCATGACCATCGTTTTAATCGGTTCCGGCACCACTGCATCATCCATATCTTCCATATCTATCACGTAGGCAACACCATCCTGTTTTTTATACCATTCCACAATAGCATGCTTTAAAGACTCCTTGTCTATTTTTGCTTTTTCAATTTGGTTCTCATTCAGATAAACCTGATAATTACTCAGGTCGCGTATCAAACTATCTTTACCAAATTTGTTCTTTACAAAATCGTACAAACCTGTTGTCGCTGCTTGCTCAGGAGTGCTTCCTGCAGGTATTTTAACATCCTGCATATATTTGGCATTGTGCGCGCCACCATGATCGGCAGTTAAGAATACAGTATATGCACCCTTCCCTACATGCCTGTCAAGGTACCTGAAGAATGATGCTAATTCTTTATCAAGTCTTAAATACATGTCTTCTACTTCTATTGCATTTGGAGCGAAGAGGTGGCCGGCATAATCTGTTGAAGAAAGGCTTACGCATAAAAAATCTGTATTGCTGCCCTGCCCTAATGCTTCTCCTTTTATACATGCTTTAGCGGCTTTCAGCGTAATAATATTTCCTCCGGGTATATAACGCAGCCCACCATAACCTTTCTTTGTATCAATGGCTTTGTGTGGAAATACAGGTTCATTTTCACCTTTCAAAACACCTTCGTACGGGTTGTTATCAGCCAGGCTTTGTGTGTAAGTTGCAATCGGGTACAAGGTATTCCACTCTATCGCTGAAAGGCTATCAGCATAGCGTATGTTATTAAAAGCAACCAGCCATTTCGGCAATGTATTTCCGTAGTAAGTACTGCTAATGAAATTGCCTGTACTATCATCAAACCAATAAGCACCATTTGCCAGGTGGCCGGCAGGTAATATACCACCACGGTCTTTCAGGGCTATACCAAATACTTTTGAATGCATATTGGTTGCTAGCCGTAATTCGTCTGTAATAGTAGTCGTCAACATGTTCCTGGGGCTCATTTTACCTGCCCTCAGGCTACCCTCTACAGATTGTACTGTCTTGTCATCTGTACAATACCTGGCTTCACCGGTAGCATTTTCTATCCAGTCGTTACCTGCTATACCATGTATAGCAGGTACGCTACCCGTATAAATGCAGGCATGCCCCGGAGCTGTAAAAGTGGGTGTGTAATTAATATAAGCAGCTTCGCATTTAAAACCACAATTCATCAGGCGCTTAAAACCATCTTCTCCATATCGCTCATAATACCTGTAGAGATAATCCCACCGCATTTGGTCTACCACTATACCTACTACCAGTGCAGGACGTTTTACACTGGCTTGTTGCGCTCTCGTAGCAGAAAATGTCAATATTGATAAAACAATACAATATATGTACCTCATGGGCTAAAAGTATACGGCAAAATTGGGTAATATCCACTAATACTTAGGCGATAATTCTTTATTTTTGCATGATTAATTAGTTATTGATAAAAAACAACTAACTGTATACTATGGATTTATTTGCCAAATTTGAGAATAAACTGGGTCCGATAGGTGATTACGCAGAAAAAGCACCAGGTTATTTTGCATTCCCAAAACTTGAAGGTGAAATAGGCAACCGTATGATGTTCCAGGGTAAAGAACGTATCGTTTGGAGCCTGAATAATTATCTGGGTCTTGCCAATCACCCGGAAGTACGTAAGGCAGATAAAGAAGCAGCTGAAAAATTTGGATTGGCTTATCCAATGGGTGCCCGTATGATGAGCGGCAACTCAAACAACCACGAAAAACTGGAGAAAGACCTGGCCGAATTTGTAGGCAAAGAAGATGCAATGCTTTTCAACTATGGATACCAGGGCATGGTTTCCGCTATAGATAGCCTGTGTAGCCGTCGTGATGTGATCGTGTACGATGCTGAGTCGCACGCATGTATCATAGATGGACTGCGTATGCACCCGGGGCACCGTTATGTATTTAAGCACAATAATGTAGAAGATTGCGAAAAGCAATTACAACGTGCCACTGAAATGGCAGCACAAACCGGTGGCGGTATATTGGTAATAACGGAAGGTGTATTTGGTATGAGTGGTAACCAGGGCCGGTGTAAAGAAATAGCTGCCTTGAAAAGCAAATACGAATTCCGCTTATTTGTAGATGATGCGCATGGCTTTGGTACTATGGGAAAAACCGGTGCAGGCATAGGTGAAGAGCAAGGCTGTATGGATGGCATAGACATTTACTTCTCTACTTTTGCCAAGTCTATGGCTAGCATAGGTGGTTTCATAGCTGCTGATAAAAAAGTGCTTACTTTCCTGAGATATAACATGCGCTCACAGGTATTTGCCAAGTCATTGCCAATGGCAATAGTGGTAGGCAATCAAAAACGCCTGGACCTGCTGCGTAGCCGGCCTGAATTGAAAGAAAAACTATGGCACAATGTGAACCGCCTGCAGAATGGTTTGCGCGAGCGTGGTTTTGATATAGGTACTACCAACACACCGGTAACACCAGTGCATATGAAAGGTGGCCTGTTTGATGCTACGCAATTGATATTTGACATGCGTGAGAACTACAATATCTTCTGCTCTGTAGTAGTATATCCTGTTATTCCTAAAGGCCAGATCATCCTGCGCCTGATACCTACAGCTGCACATACAGATGAAGATATAGACCTGACATTGCAAGCCTTCAGTGAACTGCGCGATAAAGTAGAACAAAAACTATATCCGCAGGAAATGCCTAACATAGGTGCTAAAGCTGCTGCAACGGTTTAGTACTATTTCAACAGATAAAGATTTGAAAGCCACCTAATATTACAGGTGGCTTTTTGTATTTTAGCACACATTAATTTACTAAGCGAATGAAGGTTTTTATAGCAGGTGCATCGGGTCTTGTGGGTAGCAATTGCCTCAAATACTTTACAGAACAAGCGTGGGACGTAAAGGGCTCTTATTTCTCTTATGAAGTGCCGGGAACAGTGTTCTATAACACATTAGACCCTAAAGATTCCAAAAACTTTGACATTGTATCCTGGAAGCCCGATGTGATCGTGCACTGTGGTGCTATGACACATGTAGATAAGTGCGAACAAGAACCTGAAGAGAGCTATAAACAAACCGTACAAAGCACCATCAACCTGCTGGCTGTAGCTAAACTATGCAATGCTAAGTTTGTGTACATATCTACCGACTATGTATTTGATGGTATAGATGGTCCGTATAAAGAGACAGCACCTGTAAACCCGTTGAGTGTATATGCCCGACACAAATTAGAAGCGGAACAATTATCATTGAGTGAACTGGAACATACATTGGTATTGCGCGTGACAAATGTGTATGGTGACGAAGCACGAGGTAAGAACTTTATAGCGCGCATAATAGATCAATGCGAGAATAACCAGAAGCTTACACTGAAACTGCCTTATGATCAATATGCAACACCTGCCAATGCATGGGATATAGCACGTGCTATGTACTTACTATTGCGTGATAAAAAAGAAGGTATTTATCACATAGGCAGTACCGATTACCTGAACCGTGTGGAGCTGGCGCTACGTGTGTTAAAATACTTCCCTAATGCAGAATATGATTTGTTGCCTATGAGCACAAGCGAATTGAATCAACCTGCCGCCCGTCCTTTGCTGGGAGGTTTTATTACATTGAAGTTCAGTAGCGAATATCCTACCTTCTTATACAGTAATGTTGATGATTACATGAAGCAAAAGATATAAAAGCTTCATCCTTAGCATACGTTCCAAATTATTTACAGCCAACAAAAAAATCCCGACTTATCGTAATAAGTCGGGATAGGACTGTACTTACTAACCCATCGTAAGCAGAACAAATATCTGAAAAAGGTTCGGGAATTGAAAATTATTTTTCAGGCAAACGCACCAATAGCTTACTCTTTTAATCCACAAGCAACTATTCTTGTCTTTTTGCCACTAATATATGTAAGGAACTCATCGAACATTGACACTTTGGCATATAAAATTTAAAATAAGTGACATTTTTTCATTAAAAGTTCATTGGTATCGGTTTTGCATAGGTATTCTCGTAACATTTTACTAAAACGAAAAAACGAATAGACTTATGTACAACTACAGAAAAGCTTACGGAATGGTACCCAAAATGGTTGAAGACATGAACCGCTTTTTTTATGACGACAACTGGAGCAATGTCAGCGCGCCGGTAAACATTAAAGAAACAGACAACACGTATGAGGTACATGTTATAGCCCCGGGATTAAATAAAGAAGATTTTAAGATTACGGTAGACGAAAATAAACTGAAAATCTCTTACGAACACAAAGAAGAAAATAAAGAACAACAAGATAAATGGTTGCGCAATGAATACCGCCACCGCTCTTTCAAGCGCAGCTTTACGCTTAGCGATAAGGTAAATGCTGAAGGCATTCATGCAAAATATACAGATGGTATACTGAACGTTATACTGCCTAAAAAAGAGCAAACAGCGCCTGCAACCAAAGAAATTAGCGTAGCATAAGGTTGATAGATTGACAGATAGACGAGTGAATGAAGCGGTGTTTTTACACCGCTTTCTTTTTTTAATAGTTACAC
>DASWWE010000003.1:0-14521 GCA_036406055.1 Flavipsychrobacter sp.
AATCTAAGATAGTTTTAGGCTTATTAACTTGCAACATACGAACAAGTAAATCCGATACCATAGGGTTAGTATAGTATCGTCCTAATGGATCACTATTCCTTAAAAATTGTGTTTCGTACATTTATGCGTCAAATCCTGATTTTAATTTAGCTACAATATACTATCATACAAGAACTTTAAATAGCTATTTTTCAAAGATTAATTTCCTTTACAGCAGCAGTTTGTATCGAAATATGTTATAGTTAGTAAGTTCTTTCTACCTTAAAAAATTAAGACTGTACTTGAATTAAAACTTTAATTTAAGTACCTGATAACCATGCCCGGCTTTTATCAATACTTATCTCCATACCATAAATGCTAACTATGACAGTGTAGTCCAATGGTGTGCAAATGGTGTGCAAATGAAAAAAGGGTTTCAAACTATATCGTCTGAAACCCTTTACTGGTCTTGCTCCCCCTTCAGGACTTGAACCTGAGACCCCCTGATTAACAGTCAGGTGCTCTAACCAACTGAGCTAAGGAGGAGTGTTTTCCCCGATTGGGATTGCAAAAATAATCGTTTTCTGATTTCTGCAAAATCTTTTTCTACTTTTCTCCCAAATACTTCCAGTTTTTTTTCAGGATACCAATATCTGTAGCCGGTGTATAGTTTTTTGCATATGCATAATCCAGCTCTGTACGTATGGCCTCGCTTGGTTCATAGCCTTTTTGAACACCGCTGATAGGTATGATGCCCTGCTGGATTTTAGGTAAGCCGGGCAACATATTTTTATTGCTATAACCTACCCAGGTACGCTTTCCGCTCAATACTTTAAATATATTATTAAAGAATGTGCCGGCATGTAATACTTTTAAAGCCAGTATAGGGTATAGTACTAACAGCAGTAAACTAATACCTATATCCAGTACACGTTTATTGCGCTTGTGCTCGAAGGACGATAGGTTGAAACGATGATCTACGGTATACAGGTCGCCCGATGTGTTTTCAGAATTGCTGCCCACAAAGCTGCGGCTGCCTGGCAAATGTATCTTGTATTCATACTGCTTGCCACACTTCATCATATAGGTAAGTATGGTATGGTAGCTAATGCCATTCACACAAAATATTACTTCCTGTGCCGCGGTAGCGTATAGTACTTTGTCAAGATTATCTATTATATCCAGCGCTGTATTAGCATCGCTGCTTTGATAAGCTACGCGGCCTATTACTTCCGGCGGAGAAGGAACATGGTTCAGCGTATTGACTGTAGAACGATAATGCTCCTCATCTGATACTACAATGGCTTTTCGTGGAAGGTTATTATAATGAGCATTGCCAAGTATACCCATACGATACAGCAATCCATGCAAGCCTATCATCAGTGCGGCCACTATGAAACCTGTAAGTACTATTACCGCACGCGAATAGCGCATTTCTGCCGGCAATATACCCAGGAAGGCAAGGCCTAATATAGTGCCTATCAGCATACCGCGTATTACACGCCCGGGACGGTATGGCTTATCATACGCACCATTCAGGAATAAGGACAGCAGCCATATTCCGGTATAGACAGGAAAAGTAATAAGCGCCATCTTAAAAGGTATGGGATTGATATCGCGTATCTTACTCATCCATACATCCTTTACTATCCATAGGGTAATTAATAACAGGATAGCATCCAGTATCGGCAGCCTCAATAGTTTTATCGTATTCTTAAAGATGGCAAAAAATGCCCTGAAAACAATACCAATATTTATTAGTAACAGGAATAATTTGGCATGCGCAGAGGAGTAATGTTTACGAACAAAGGTAGCGAGGGCCTGGTTGAAGATGCGTATGTAACGAAGGGATGCCTTACGGGTACTTTCACCCTTATAATGTATCATGGTTACATTGGGGTAATACATATTCTGGTACCCCGCTTTTATAATGCGGTAGGAAAGGTCTACATCCTCGCAATACATGAAATAATCTTCATCAAATGCGCCACCCGCTTCATCCATCGCTTTTTTGCGCACCAGCATACAGCAGCCGTGCAGCACCTCTATCGGGGCCTCTTCATATTCGCCTATATGCACCGCAAAATAGCGGTTGAATGTTTTTGACTTCGGAAATAGCTTGCCTAAGCCTGTGGTTTTAAATACTGCTGTCCAAAAGCTGGGGAATGACTTTTTAGAGCCAATAGCGTAAGCGCCTTTTCCATCTATCTGCCTTGGCCCTAAAGCGCCTGCTTGGGGGTGGGCATCCATATAGGCCAGTGTTTCTGTAAAAAACTCCTCCGGCACTACGGTATCAGGGTTCAGGAATAGTACATATTCGCCTTGTGCTATAGCAGCACCCTGGTTATTGGCTTTCGAGAAACCGAGGTTTTCTTTATTCGCTATCAGCTTTATCTGCGGAAACTTATCGGCTATCCACTCTACACTGCCATCGCTACTGTTATTATCTACTACTATTACTTCTGCATCTATACCTTCAATAGCTCTTATTACAGAATGAAGGCATACTTCCAGAAAGTACTTTACATTATAGTTTACAATAATAACCGATAGCTTCATCGCGTGCTTAAACGTTTGCGAATATAGGGTAGTGCTGCTATAATAACGAAAAAAGCCCTTGCACATTGTACAAGGGCTGTATAAACACGATTGAGCGTCTTATTGTTGGAGGTAATAGATATTGGTGATGTATTTGTTGCTATCCGGTTCATCATTGGGGCCTTTTATGTATTCTTCTATTACAAGGCTCATTTTTTTCCCATTTGCTTCCATATGTTTATCCAGCGCCATGTGTGCATTATAGCTGCCGGTATACCCGCCCACGTATTTTATCATATAGGCATTCGTAGCGGGAATGGCTGCCATCGTTGCACCCTCTACAGGCTTATTATCTGATACAGGGAAAGCTGCCATCATATCTGCCTGCTGGTTAGGTTCATCCCATTTGTAGTACAGGGCGCTGGCCGGGCCATTGATGCGCTGGCCTGCAGCTTTTCCTATTGCAGCATAGCTATCGCTGAAAAATTTCGTCATATCTGCCCATTTTACCACTTTTCTGATACCTGCATAATTATGGGCTGCAAATTGTGTTTCTATAATTTCAAAGTTTTGTGTGCCCATTGCAGCCACATCCCCTTTGTGCGCCTCGCTATAGTTTTTCAGTAGCTCAAGGCCACGGCCAAAGGCTTGGTCCAACATTTTATTGCCGCCCATCAATGCAAAAAAACCGCGCATAAGGAAACCCAGGTTTTCGTGGAAATACCAGGTAGCTTTGGTTTTGCCACCTTCTTCCGCTACACGTATCCAGCCATCGGCCTTCCCTTCTATTGGTTTCAGGAAGTGCATTTCATATTTCATTTCCCCATCGGTTACGCCCATATTGGTACTGACACCCTCACCGCTTTTTTTGCCTACATAATGATATTTAGCGCCCTCCTGTCCATCCGTGCCCGATATGTCGGTTACTATGGTTGTATCCATTTCTTTCCACGGGCTCCAGTTGTCCCAGTTTTTAAAATATACTACCTGTTCCCACACTACTGCTTTAGGGGCATCGATAGTAGTAGATTTTTCAACTTTTACCTCTGAAGGTGATACAAGACAAAGGACAAGGAAACCTACTATTAATATTAATAAGAGGATGCCTAAGAAGCGTAAAACTTTCATATGTGAATATTTTGCCTGCAAAATAGAAAAATTTAAATGCCGCACATAGTACTTATATTTATTTTATTAAAGTTTAATCTTTTCATAATGACATCCTATTGATTTACAACCCTTTCGTACCTTTGCAATCATGAAAAATATAAGGAACTGCAGCCTGCAGGAGTTGGAAACGTTGATGAAAGAATGGGGCGAGCCTAAGTTCCGTGCCAAACAGGTATATGAATGGCTATGGCAGAAACATGCTGCAAGTATCGATGATATGAGCAACCTGCCTAAAAACCTGCGCGAAAAACTAAATGCCGATTATACTATCCACAAGGTAAAAATACACCATAGCCAGTTCAGCAGCGATGGCACTATCAAAAATCGTCTGCAACTGCACGATGGCCATTTTGTAGAAAGCGTATTGATACCCACCGAAAAAAGGCTAACTGTATGTGTGTCCAGCCAGGTAGGCTGCTCGCTGGCCTGCAAGTTTTGTGCTACCGGCTTCCTGCCACGCAAGCGCAATATGGACTTTGACGAGATAGTAGATGAAGTAACACTGGCAAACGAGCAGGCATTGCAGCACTATGGCAAGGGCATTACCAATATTGTATTTATGGGTATGGGCGAGCCGTTGCTGAACTATAGCAATGTGCTGAAGGCAATAAACAAGATAACAGCCCCTGCACCCGAAGGACTGGGCATGAGCCCGCGCCGCATTACGGTATCTACGGCTGGTATCTCAAAAATGATACGTAAGCTGGGCGATGATGAAGTGCGCTTTAAACTGGCACTGTCGCTACACGCCGCCAATGATAGGAAGCGTGATGAGATCATGCCTATCAATGAAACCAGCAACCTTGAGGATCTGGTGGACGCGCTCAACTACTTTTATCAAAAGACCAAGAACGAAATAACCTTTGAATACATTCTCTTCAATAAATTCAACGATAGCCTGCAGGATGCCGATGAGCTGATAAAGCTGTATCGCCGTGTACCGGTAGACCTTGTGAACATCATAGAATATAACCCTATAGAACTGGCAGACTTCAGCAAGCCCGATGAGGCTATTACCGACCGCTTTATGGCATACCTGGAAAGCAAGCGTGTAAATGCCCGCCTGCGCCGCAGCCGTGGTAAGGATATAGATGCCGCCTGCGGGCAACTGGCCAATGTAGATAAGGAAGCCTAACCTATATACTAAGCATAGCATATATTCGTTATGTTATAAATTAGTATTATGCAACGCCTCTTAATACTATATTGTTTACTGACAATATACGGATGTAGTAATATCGCCAATTTTCCGCTTAGCTCACCCAATGAGAAAGTAAGCGACCCCCGTATTATGGGTGTGTGGAAATTAGAAGAAGACACAAATACCAATAACTTTTATGAAGTCTGCAGGATAGATGAACCTTTTAAATACCATACCAAATTCTGGGATAAGGGTGGCACCAATCCTACCTACGAATCAGCAATCTTTTTCTCGGAGGTAGCAGGCGAACGATTTATCAATGTGCCATACTTTGATGGCCGCCCCTGGGTGATAAGGTATATGTTTCTACGGGTATTGAATGTCGATAAAGATTTTACCCGCATCACGGCTGCTGTAGTGGGCGATACTACAATGCGCAGGATACCTCATCCTAAGGCACTTCGCAGGCATGTAGCCGGGAATATCCACAATAGCGCTTTCTATTCTGATACTATACATTTGTATAAAACGAACCGTTAAGAATGGTTGTTATACAAACAGCGTACAAGCTCGCTCTGGCTTTTGATGAGGTAACAGAAAGCCCGCATCATGATGTGGCTGTCAGGGCATTTAAAGTAAGGGGAAAGGTTTTTGCTACTTTAAATGAAAAGGAGGAACGGATGACTGTTCGTCTTTCTATACTCGACCAGGATGTATTCTGTACCTTTGATAACACGGTCATTTACCAAGTGCCTAATAAATGGGGCACACAAGGCTGGACACACGTAAACCTGCAAAAGTGCGTAAAGAAATGCTGCAGGATATATTAAATGTGGCCTACTGTACTGTAGCGCCTAAGAAGCTGGCTGATAAATACAGGGTCGAATAGCCCGTAACTTAGTACTCTTAGGGCGTTTTGTTATCAATAAACTTCAACCAATCAAGCATTATTACTAATTTAGCAGCCCAAATCCACACTCAATATGAAATTGCTGGAAAATAAAGTAGCGCTTATCACCGGTGCCAGTCGTGGCATAGGAGAGGCTATTGCGCTAAAATTTGCTCAACAAGGCGCTAACATAGCGTTTACCTACTTGTCATCGGAACAAAAGGCAAAAGAGCAGGAGGATAAACTGACTGCATTAGGCATAAAGGCCAAAGCATACAAAAGCGATGCAGGAAATTATGCTGCCGCAGAGCAGTTGACTACCGATGTAATGAAAGATTTCGGTGCCATAGACATTTGCGTTAATAATGCAGGTATTTCCCGCGATAACCTGCTGCTGCGCCTTACAGAGGAACAATGGGATGAGGTGATACAGGCCAACCTGAAATCTGTTTACAATCTTACCAAACAGGTGATAAAACCAATGATGAAAGCCCGCAGCGGCAGCATCATTAATATGAGTAGTGTGGTGGGTGTGCAGGGTAATGCGGGCCAAAGCAGCTATGCAGCCAGTAAGGCCGGTGTTATTGGCTTTACAAAATCTATAGCGCTGGAACTGGGTAGCCGCAATATTCGTTGCAATGCCATTGCACCGGGATTTATTGAAACAGATATGACCAGCTACCTGAAGGATGGTGGTGCTGAAAAATGGTTTTCACAAATACCACTGGCCCGTTTTGGCAAACCGGAAGAGATAGCAGATGTAGCACTGTTTTTGGCCAGCGATATGAGTGCTTATGTAACCGGGCAGGTAATTAATGCCTGCGGTGGTATGACGACCTAGTATTTCGAGGTATTTGTGTTTTTAATAATTTGTTAAGGGTTCATTCAGAATAGCCCAATCAATTATAGCAAACAACTAACTTTGCATCTTTAAACAGAACTTAATGCAGAAGATTCATGCTGCTATTACGGCAGTGGGCGGATATGTTCCGGAGTATATATTGACGAACCAGGAATTAGAGACGATGGTAGATACAACAGACGAGTGGATAACCTCTCGCACTGGTATTAAGGAACGCCGCATTTTAAAAGGTGAAGGCAAGGGTTCTTCAGATATGGCTGTTGAAGCAGTAAAAGGATTGTTGGCTAAACGCCCGGATGTGAAACCGGAAGATATAGAACTTCTTATCTGTGCCACTACTACCCCCGATTTCCAATTTCCGGCTACTGCCAATGTGATAACCGATAAGGCCGGGCTGCACAATGCTTTTGGATATGATGTGAATGCTGCATGCAGTGGCTTTTTATATGCCCTTAACACAGGGGCACAGTTTATAGAAACAGGCAGGCATAAAAAGGTAATAGTAGTAGGGGTAGATAAAATGAGTTCTATACTGAACTATGAAGACCGTGCTACCTGCATCATATTTGGCGATGGTGCCGGGGCCGTATTACTGGAGCCTGATACGGAAGGCTATGGCATAATAGACGGTGTGCTTAAAAGTGATGGTGCCGGCAGGGCACACCTGCATCAAAAAGCAGGGGGCTCAGTAAAGCCAGCTACTATGGAAACGGTGATGAATAAGGAGCACTACGTATACCAGGAAGGACAAACGGTTTTCAAATTTGCAGTTAAGAACATGGCTGATGTAGCCGCACAAATAATGGAGCGCAATAACCTTACATCGGATGACGTGGCATGGCTGGTGCCTCACCAGGCCAATAAACGCATTATAGATGCAACATCAGAACGCATGGGCCTGCCGGAAGAAAAAGTAATGTTGAATATTCAGCGCTATGGTAATACCACAAATGGTACATTGCCATTGTGCCTGTGGGATTATGAAAAACAACTTAAGAAAGGCGATAACATTGTATTGGCCGCTTTTGGTGGAGGGTTTACCTGGGGTGCTACTTATATTAAGTGGGCATACGATGGTGAGAAAATAGGTAAATAACAGCACTTACATATTTTAATTGAAAAGCTCCTGCATCAGGAGCTTTTTTCTTTTATATGGCTACTTGGCATAATGTTTAATGGTGGTTATCAAACTGTGCGTTATGAAATATATAGCCCTGATAATATTGATAACCTTTGGAGTTGCGCCTGCCATGACTGGTTGCAAAAAGAAGAAAAGTGGTGTGTGCTATTGCAAGTACCTGAGTGGCGATAAGAAAGAATTCGACCTGACATCGCTGGATAGGAGCAAGGCAGAAGATTCCTGCGCGGTATTAAATAGGAATGCAAGTGCCTTTGCCGGGGATTGCAAATTGAAATAGCTACTATTGGCCAATGCTTAAGAGGTAGCCTGGATTGTATAAAATCTGCTAATGTCTGCATCTTTAGTAATACTGCTGCCATTAGTTAAATGCAGTACAAACTCCTTAGCAAAATAGGGTGCTAGTGAACAACCTTTGGTGCCCATACCGTTGAAAATACCGATAGAAGGAAATAGTGGGTGTAAACCTATAAAAGGCTTATAATCTATAGTGGATGGCCTTTCTGCAGCCATATGCGTCATGATTTCGTATGGCAACTTCAACCAATGCATTAGTTCTTCCTGCACCCTTTCTATAAATGCCGTAGTAGTGCTTACATGTTCGTAACGCCATTCAAAAGAAGCACCTATCCAGAAGGTATCATCCTGCCACGGAGCTATTTTCAGGTTGCGTTTATAAATGAACTGTGGAGATAACCCCGGTATCCTGGCAATAACTGCTTCGCCTTTATTAAACCGGAATGGTAAATGGTTGAAATAAGGATTGCGGGTAGCAGCAGCACCATCGCAGAAAATGATCTTATCGGCCTCAATGCTTTTATACGTGATATTATGTGTAGTGATGGCGCAATCCTGTATATCAAATGGTTCTTGCAGTAATAGTCCTGACTGCTGTAGTTTTTCGCGCCAGGTGTTCAGCAATAAGTGCAGGTTTACCAACAGGCAACCATTTATCTCGCCAATACCATGTTCATACTTGAAGTCTTCCTGTTGGCTATTGTAATGATGCACAAAGCTATTGGTGCCTACGCGCTCGTTAAAACTGTGCTGTGCTTCTGGCGAAGTGTGAAAGTTGAGTATGGATACAGGCTTAAGGAATGTTTGATTCAACTCCTTTTCCAGCTGCCTGTACATACTTACAGCAGGTATCAATTCATCGGCCATCCAGGTTTTTACGTGGCGTTTACCCGTCACAGGGTTTATTAATCCGCTGGCTACACGGCTGGCACTTGCAGAGTTAAAAGTGTCAACTACTACTATTTTACAGCCCTGTTGTAGCAACTGGTAGCTAAGCATGGTACCTGCAATGCCTTGCCCGACGATGATATAATCAACCTTCATGGATGCGCTTAGTGGGATACTACTTTAAGCCCGATAATGGAACCAATAAGTGTAACGATGAAGAATACACGCCAGAAACTGGCCGGCTCTTTAAAGAACAGGATACCCACCAGCACGGTGCCTACAGCGCCAATACCGGTCCATACGGCGTAGGCCGTGCCTATGGGCAGTGTTTGTGTTGCTTTTACCAGCAAGTACATACTGATCACCAGGCAGACGAGAAAGCCGGCATACCACCACGTAGCCGCAGCACCGGTACTTTCTTTCGCTTTACCAAGGCAGGCGGCAAATCCCGTTTCGAATAAACCCGCAATGATCAGGATAATCCAGTTCATATCTTCTAAGCTTTTGCTGCCGCTAAGATACTCTATTCTTATCGGCACTATTTTATTGTGCGGTATCTTACACGCAAATACATCTCAGATGAATAAACAGTCTTATCGCGATCACCTCAGGTTCTATACGCCACATCATTTTATTTTCTATCCTTTAACGGGGCTACTGGTTATTGGTAGTGCGATATTGGGATTACGCTATGAAGAATACAGGTTGGCTTTTACGCTGTTTGCTGTATGTGTATTGCTGATGATATGGCTATCGTTTATGCTGCGCCAGCATTATGCCCTTACGCTGCAGGATAGGGTAGTAAGGCTGGAAATGCGTTTACGTTATTATCAGCTCACCAACATAAGATTTGAAATGTATGAATCGAAACTCAGCTTTAAGCAGGTAGCAGCCCTGCGCTTTGCATCAGATGAGGAGTTGCCGGCATTAGTGCAACGTACATTGAATGAAGACTTATCGCCAGATGCTATCAAGAAAAATATAAAGAACTGGATACCCGATGATAATAGGGTATAAGCTAAGAGCCGCCCGAAGGCAGCTCTTGATTATTAAAACATTTTGCGGAAGCAGCGTTTGCGCTTATGTTGTATATGGTCGTAGTTTTTCCAGTGGTTGATAGCTTTTTCATTGGTTTCTATCATACCGGTGGTTTCTACATATTCCACACCATGCTCCAGCATTACTTTTTGCAGTTCTGTTATCAGTATGGCGCTTACGCCTTGTGCCTGCCAGTCGGGGTGTATGCCCGTTAGCAGCAGGTCTACCACTTTGGGCTTTTTCAATGCCTGTGTAATATGATACCAACCAAAAGGGAATAAATGACCGCGTGCTTTCTGTAAGGCTACGCTTAGTGATGGCAGGCTTACGATAAAGCCTATCGTATTGCCATCTTTATCTTCTATCACTTTTACAAACTTAGGGTTTAGTATGTTGAAGTATTTTTTGATGTAAAAATCAGATACTTCCTTATCCATAGCTACAAAGCTGAACAGTTCACTAAATGCATTGTTCAGCAGTTCAAATACACGTGGTGCATAAGCCTTCATTTCATCGCGGCTATTGAAATGAACAACCTTCAGGTTATACCTGCGTTGTATCATATCATTCAGCTTCAGCGCTTTTTCAGGTATTTCTTTTTCCAGTTTCAGGCGAAATTCCACCCAGTCCATTTCCTTTTCATAACCTGCTGCTTCAAAGTGCGAGCGGTAGTAGGGTAAGTGATATTCTGATGCTATAGATGGCAGGTGGTCGAAGCCTTCTATGAGCACAGCCTGGTGGTCAAGATTAGTAAAACCTAATGGGCCGTGTATGCCTTTCATACCACGTTCTTTCACCCATTTTTCAGCCGTGTCTAATAATGCTTTGCTTACTTCTTTATCGTCTATAAATTCAATGCGGCTCAGCCTGCCCAGGTCTTCACCTGTTTTCTCGTTGTAGCTTTTATTGATGATGGCAGCTATTCGGCCTGCAACTTTATTGTTTTTTATCGCTATCCAAAACTCAGCCTCGCAGCTCTTGAGCGCAGGGTTGGTTTCTTTTTTCAGGGCATTCAGCTCATCCTGTTTTATAGGAGGAACCCAATAGTCGTTCTGTTTATACAGGTCGTAAGGAAATTGAACAAACTTCTTAAGGTCAGCCGCACTTTCGCACCTTTTGATTGTTATAGACATCTTTTACTACTAATGGATTGGGGTATTGAATATTGTTTGACCGCCAATATATGCAATTTTGAGCCAAATGCTTGATGGTATTGGGTAAATCGTAGGTGCTACGCAAGTTTTAACAGGTATAAGTCTACTGTTTTGTTATAAATAGCGCTCCTGCAATCCTATCTGCTATCAACCTGCCTTTATTGGTCAATATCAGTTTATGGTCTTTATATTCCAGTTCCCCGTTTTCTATAAATATGGCTGCATCGGCCAGTATTTGCTTTACTATATCGCTGCCGGTCATCGCTGTTATTTTATCCAGGTTGCAGCCCCACATGGTTCGCAGCGATGTCATGATGTATTCATTCAGGTGCTCTGTTACGGTCAGGTGTTCTTCTTCGTAGGGTAAAGCATGCTCTGCCAATATGCTTTTTGCATATAGGGCGTTGTTGGCTATGTTCCAGCGCCTGTTCTTCCCGTCAAATGAATGGGCAGACGGGCCAATGCCCAGGTAAGTTTTACCCATCCAGTAGTTGGTGTTATGCACGGCGTATTTGCCGGGCAGGGCCAGGTTCGATATTTCATAATGTTCATAGCCCATCGCATCGGCTTGTTCCATCAGCATTTCAAATTGCGCAGCGCTTTGCTCATTATCTACCGGTCGGGTCTTTTTCTGGCGTATGTGGTGGTACAATGCAGTGCCCTCTTCCACCGTAAGCGCATAGGCCGAAAAGTGGGGAATGCCTAATTCTTTTACCTGTTGCAGGTTATATTTCCAATCGGCATCCGTCAGCCCCGGTGTGCCATATATCAGGTCTATGGTCAGGTTGGTATAGCCCATATCCTGTGCTGTTTTTATCGCCCTGTCCGACTGCTGTGCGGTATGCGCCCTGTTCATATACTTCAAGTCCTGCTCCCTGAACGATTGTATGCCTATGCTAAAACGGTCTACCTGTGTATTTCTAAGGGTTCTGATGTATTCAGGAGAAAGGTCATCAGGGTTGGTTTCGAGGGTAAACTCGCGAAGCTGTTTTATATTATAGTGGCGGTATATCAGCTCTGTTATATTGTTTATCTCATCGGCCGATAGCAAAGATGGCGTGCCACCACCAAAATAGATGGTTTCAATTTCAGCGCCCTGCAGGTAGTCTTTCTGCATTTCTATTTCGCGTAAAATGGCTGCCATTACTTCATCCTTCAATTTCAGCGAAGTGGAAAAATGAAAATTGCAATAAGTGCATGCCTGCTTGCAGAAAGGTATGTGTATGTATATGCCTGCCACCGTGCAAAGCTACTTTAAAAGCTACCGTATAAAAAATCATGGTGGCTGTATATGAAGCTATCGGGGCGAATAGTATTTTTAAATCGCAACAATGCATTCATGAAAGGGATCATTCTAACCTTGTGCTTTATCTGGCCCACCATCTTACAGGCGCAGGAGCTTAAGGAAACAGTCTATTATATGGGCCTGCCTTATGTATCGCAGGCGGCTAAGGATTACCATGCCGGCAAGTTCCGGGCGGGTGATAACGATATTACCTACTCCATTGCAGATAGCATGGATACGGAAAATGCTGATGTACGCCCGTTTTACATTTACCTCGTTTCAAAAATGCTGGTAACGGCCGATAAATCGTTCATGCAAAAGATGGGTACCATTTGCCGCCATTACATGCAGAATGAGCCCAATGCAGCATTAGGATTATTGTTTTCAAAAGGTGTAAAGCCCGATTACCGTATGTTATGGGCCAGGGCTATAGCAGAAGACATTAAGCTGGGGTGCGACGGTATTGTAATGCACTGCATGCGCACTTCCCGTTCGCTGGCATTAGAGCGGTGCACTGAACGTAATAAGGATAGACTTGAAATTATTTATAATATGGTGCGCAGCAACCTGAAAGTTGTCGGGCAGGGCCGATAGCTTTATTTATAGTACTACCTTTGTTCTCTGATACATGCGTACATACGTCCGGATTTTACTTTATATACTGGTATTTTCTTTCCTGAACATTGCGGCCTTCGCAAAGGTATCGCCCGCAAAATATGGTGTGGTGCTGCCTGCCGATAGCGTAGGAATGGCACAGGCTACGGCAAAGCACATGGATAGCCTGCTGGCAAACAATATGTTCTTGTCGTCTAAAACAACTATTTCAGCCATAGAGCATACCCGTGTAATGGTAGATAAGACCTGGGATTTTTACCTGTTGCTACTGCTTTGCATGATGCTGGGTGTTGTGCGTTATGGCGACCCAAGGTACTTCGGCAATGTGTGGCGCGTGTTTCGCAATCCCAGCCAGGGCAGGGCTGCAAAAGAGCAGTTGGAAGTTTCTGTGATACAGAATATAGTCATGAACCTGTTTTTTGCCCTTGTTGTAGGTGCTTATCTATACTACCTGGCCCGTATCAATATTCCCCAACGCACGGGGTCTGTATCGCCGTCTACACTGGTACCTATGCTGGTAGCGGGAGTGATGCTGATATACGCAGCTAAATATATAGTGATACGGTTCAGCGGCTGGGCTTTTAAAATTGATAATATTTCAGAGTACTATATATTCAATATTTTTCTTGTCAATAAAATAATAGCCATTTCGCTGCTGCCCTTTGTCATTGTCATGGCTTTCGGGTCGGCAGCACTTGCAGGCCCTGCGGTGATTGTTTCCATTATGGTCATAGTCTTGCTGTTCATAAATAGGTACATCAGGTCGTGGCAGGTATTCGGCTCATTCTTCCAGTACAGCAAATTTCATTTTTTTACGTACCTTTGCGCCTCGGAAATATTGCCGCTGGCAGTGTTGATGAAACTATTGGTACGAGGATTGCTGTAACGCTTGTTGAGTGTGCCCGTAGCATTGTTAACATATAAAACCCGTTTTTAACCCCCCATATGGCAAAATCTGAACGTACACAGACTAAGAGCACCGGGAAAAAGGAGTCGCCGAAGGTAGGTAGTATACTTATTACTCAGCCCAGGCCTGAAACGGATAAATCTCCCTACTTCGACCTTGCTAAAAAATATGAGGTAAACCTTGCTTTTCACCCGTTCATCAGGGTAGAAGGCCTCAGTGGCAAAGACTTTCGTAAGCAACGCATAGATGTAGCAGAACATACAGCCATTATTTTCACCAGCCGCAATGCAGTAGACCATTTCTTCCGCATCTGCGAAGAATTGAAAGTAAAGGTTTCGCAGGAAATGAAGTATTTCTGCGTTACGGAGGCCGTAGCCCTATATCTGCAAAAGTTCATCCTGTACCGCAAGCGTAAAGTATTCTTTTCGCCCGATGGCAGCACCGATGGCCTGCTGGAGGTGATAGGTAAGCACAAGCATAACGAAAAATTCATACTGCCTACGTCCGATAACGGCAAGAATGATATTGCACAGTTCCTGGCAGGTCATAATATTCAGTTCTCTGAGGCTACACTATACCGCATGGTATCTAATGATATCGGGCCGGTAATGAAGGAACAT
>DASWWE010000004.1:0-2169 GCA_036406055.1 Flavipsychrobacter sp.
GACAATAACTGGCAAAGCATGAACAGTAATCCAAGTAGCGGTGGCTATGGCAGCACGCGCTACGGTAATAACTATAACGCCGGTGGCGCAAATTACGGCAGCCAGTATGGTAACCAAGGCAACTATGGCAATCAAGGCAACTGGGGACAGGGCTCAACTGGCGGTTCATTAGGACAATCAGGCAATCAGGGAAATTGGAGTGGCCACAATAGTGACTGGAATACCTCACGTAATGGAGGTAGGAACCAGCAAACAAGTAGCTGGGGCCAACATACGGGTAAAGGCCCTAAAGGCTACAAACGTTCGGACGAAAGGATAAAAGAAGATATCAGCGACCGCTTGTCTGATGATTCACAACTGGATGCTTCTGATATAGAAGTAAGCGTGAGCAATTGCGAAGTGATATTGAAAGGCAATGTAGAAAGCCGTGATGCTAAACGCCGCGCAGAAAGCATTGCTGAATCTATATCAGGTGTTATGAATGTAGAAAACCACCTACGTGTGCAAAACGGAAACAATAGCTGGAACGACAGGAATACTTCGTCATCCGGCACTGAAAACACATCGGAAAGCAGGACATCTGCCAGCAATAAAAAATAAGAACAGCTAATAACCATACGGTTAATTGCAGTATAAAGCCCATCCTGAACAGATGGGCTTTCTTATTTTAGTTTGTATAACTGGTTTGTTTGGCGGTCGGTGGCGTATATACCTTCTTCTTAGCATGCGGCAGTTTAGTTTGCCGTTTAGCATAGTATAAGCTGTCTGCCTTCGACATTTCATAATCTTTATGAAATACCAACTCATCGGCCTGGTAATCCTCTTCACGAACCAGGCGCCCGTTTTCCGTATCGTAAAAGCGCCAGGTACCATGCCTAATGGTTCGCTTATCGGTAGGTATGATGCGTCTAACCTCTACATCTGTAATGGGGTCCACTACGTAAAACGTATCAAAATCATTCGCCGGGTTGAGGCTTAAATAATAGCCTATTGTAGTCAGTTTTCCTTTATCATAGTATTTCACCTCACCATCCAGCACATTGCCTTTAAAGGTCTCTATAGCCATCAGGTCTCCCTCGTTATCCAGCTTATACCACTGCCCCATTTTAGTACCGTGGTCATAAGTACCGAATTCTGAAAAAGAGGCTTCACCCATACGCCCCGGTTGGTTGAGTAACCATTTACCATGGCGCGCACCTTTTCCGTCTACCCTATTGATTTCTTCGGTAGCAGCTTTCTGTGCCTGCGCCTGTAAACCAAGTGCGCCCAATACCAATGATATGAAAATGCTCTTATACAATACGTTACACCTTTTAAACTGCGAAAGAGGTGCCACAGCCACATGTGCTGCTGGCATTAGGGTTATTGAATACGAAACCACGCGCATTCAATCCATCCTGAAAATCCACCTGCATACCCATCAGATATATACCGTGTGCTTTTTTCATTACCACAGGTATGCCTTCTATTTCAAACAAATCATCATCTTCTTCCTGCCTGTCGAAGCCCAACACATAGCTAAGGCCTGAGCAGCCGCCACCTTTTACACCGACACGCAAATATTGTCCACTTTCAAAACCTGGTTCAGCCATCAACCTTTTCACTTCATTTACAGCACCTTGTGTCAGACTAACGGGACTTTGCACTATTGTTTCCATCTATATTATTCCTATATTTTATACAAATTTACCGATGTATATAAGGCTATCCAAATAAGGAAAGTTAAAGTATTTATACCTGAAATAAATATATAGAAAAGTATCGGTATAAAGTATGTAACGGAACTTTTTTACATTTGCCTACCCAAAAATAAAACACAGCATGAGCGAGGTATTAGATATGATAATAGACGAGGCCACCAGCCAGATGAAAAAAGCCATCAATCACCTGGAAACGGAACTGAGCAGGATACGTGCCGGCAAAGCCAACCCCCAGATATTGGATGGCGTTTTTGTAGATTATTATGGTGCATCTACCGCACTTTCACAAGTTGCGAATATTACTACGCCTGATGCGCGTACACTTTCTATTCAACCATGGGAAAAAAACATGCTGGGCCCCATAGAAAAAGCTATTATCGCATCCAATATTGGATTGAACCCGCAGAATGATGGTAACATCATCCGCCTGTTTTTGCCGCCGCTTACCGAAGAGCGCCGTAAAGAACTG
>DASWWE010000005.1:0-50136 GCA_036406055.1 Flavipsychrobacter sp.
ATTGGTTGCGTACAACATCAGCAAGGCCAATCATATCGAATTAATTGAAGGTAAACATTACGCCGTATTGCTTACAGATAGCACCGTAAATACAAAGAACAGAAACTATGTTTTGAAACCGGCACACATCGGCTTCCATGCATGGAGAGAGAAGCAGGTTGCATCAAAAGATGTATTCGTTATCAGCAATAAAACAGTTCTAATACTGAAACAACCCATTTCATTGAATGCTCCCTTCCCGGCAGATTATCTTTTAATAAACTATCCTATCGATGCTACCGAACTCCAACAAATAAGGTCAAATTTCCCGTCCGCTACCATCGTATTGGGCAATAAACGGAACCGTCGCGAATCGGCAGCGCTTGCCACTGCCGCAAAATCTTCGAACATTCCGCTGCACCAGCTTTCCAGCGATGGAGCTTTTGTATTGAAAAGCTTTTAATAGCTATTTAGTATCTTTGCGCCTCTTTTCGTACTTGATAAAAGTTTTTTACATGAATCGTAACATAAAATCTGCGCTGATATCTGTTTTCTATAAAGATGGTTTGGAGCCTATAGTGCGCAAACTGAATGAACTGGGTGTTACTATCTATTCTACTGGTGGTACGCAAACATTTATAGAGCAACTGGGCATCCCCTGCACAGCGGTAGAGGCTGTTACGAGCTACCCGTCTATCCTTGGCGGCCGTGTAAAAACCCTGCACCCAAAGGTGTTTGGCGGCATCCTGGCGCGTCGCGATTTTGAAGAAGACCAAAAGCATGTGGCTGAATATGAAATACCCCTGCTGGACCTGGTTATTGTTGACCTGTACCCATTTGAGGAAACGGTAAAAAGCACCACAGAAGAAAAGACGATCATTGAGAAGATAGACATCGGTGGTGTATCGCTGATACGCGCTGCCGGTAAGAATTATAAAGATGTATGCATTGTAGCATCTCGTAACCAATACAGCGAACTGCTGGAACTACTGAACGAGAAAAGTGGCGAAACAGCTATCGAAGACCGCAGGAAGTTTGCTGCTGCTGCTTTTACAGAATGCGCACACTATGATGTAGCTATTGCTGATTACTTTAATAAAGACACAGATGCTGCCGAGTTTCAAATGGCTGTAGCGAATAAAACACCGCTGCGCTATGGCGAAAATCCGCACCAGAAAGCTGCTTTCTATGGCGATATTGATGCGCTGTTCAATAAACTGAATGGTAAAGAGCTATCGTTCAACAATCTGGTAGATGTGGACGCTGCCTGCCAGATCATTGCCGAGTTTAAAAATCCTGCGTTTGCTGTTATCAAGCATACCAATGTATGCGGTGTGGCAGAGCGTGAAGATGTAGTAGCTGCATGGGAAGGCGCACTGGCGGGCGACCCTGAAAGTGCCTTCGGTGGTGTACTGGTTACCAATCAGCCTATCAACATAGCGGTAGCACAAAAGATAAATGAACTGTTCTTCGAAATACTGATAGCGCCTTCCTTTGATGAGGATGCACTGGCACTGCTGAAAGGCAAAAAGAACCGCATATTGCTGCAACAGAAAGAAACACTGGTGCCTAAAAAAGAATACAAACGTATACTGAACGGCGTACTGGTACAGGATGCTGATACTGGTAACTATGCCGATTGGAATGAAGCCGGTGCACGCAATACTACCGATGCAGAAAGGCGGGACCTTGAGTTTGCCAATATCGTTTGCAAACACCTGAAATCAAACGCCATAGCATTGGTTAAAAACAAGCAACTGGTAGGTAAAGGTTGCGGCCAAACCAGCCGTGTAGATGCCCTGCGCCAGTCGCTGGAAAAAGCAAAGCAATTCGGTTTCGACCTGAACGGTGCGGTACTGGCTTCAGATGCCTTCTTCCCGTTTGATGATTGCGCCCGTATGGCACATGCGGCAGGTATTGCAGCGCTGATACAGCCGGGCGGTTCCGTACGCGATAATGATACCATCCAATATTGTAAAGACAACAATATGGCTTTGGTAATGACCGGCGTACGTCATTTTAAACACTAATTACTATATTCACGGTCTATGGTTTCCATACTCATAGACGATAACCTGCTGTTGCGTTCTTACCAACTGGAAGATGCCGGTGAACTGTTTCGTTCGGTGAACGAATCGAGGGCTCACCTGCGTCCATGGTTATTGTGGGTAGATGCTACCACCAAGCCGGAGCATTCGCTGCAATTCATTCAGCAGTCGCAGCATGCCCAGCACCAACAGGAAGCATTGGCATTGGGTATATTTTACAATCGTAAGATAGTAGGCGGCATAGGCATGCATCATTGGGACCATGTGCTGGAAAAAGCACAACTGGGCTATTGGATAAGTAAGGAGTTTGAAGGCCGCGGCATCATACACAGTTGTATGCAGCGCTTTATACCATTCCTGTTCGATAAAGTGGGGCTCAATAAATTAGAGATACACTTCATTCCGGCCAATGTGCGCAGTGCCAAAATAGCCGAGCGTTTAGGCTTTAAAATAGAAGGTATCATCCGCGATAGCTATGTGCAGCACGGCCAGTTTACCGACCTGGTAGTTACAGGCCTCTTACGCAGTGAATGGAATAAATCGCGTTAAGAAATTCTTGTCAAACGCTCCCATATTTCAGGGATGCGCTTCACCCAGTTCAGCTCTTTCATTTTGGCTTTCGCCTCTTCTACCGGGCTGCCAAAATACACTTTACCACCTTCTATACTGCTGGCTACACCGCTTTGTGCGTATACAATAGCACCTTTGCCAATGGTCAGGTCTTTGCTCACACCTACCTGTCCCCATAGTATCACTTCATCTTCAATAATGGCTTTACCGCCTACACCTACCTGCGCAGCAAACAGGCAGTTTTTGCCTATCACCGCACCGTGCCCTATATGTATGTGGTTATCAAACTTAGTGCCCATACCTATGATGGTATCACCGCTCACGCCTTTATCAATGGTGCAGCCGGCGCCTATTTCTACATGGTCTTCTATTATCACGCGGCCGCAGCTTTCCAGTTTATCGTATTGGGCAGCTCGGTCTTTGCGGCGTTTAAAGTAAAAGGCATCGGCACCTATCACGGTATTGGCATGTATGATAACATTATCGCCGATGACGGTATGGTCATATATGGTTACGTTAGGGTGTATGATGCAATTTTTGCCTATACGCACATGGTTGCCAACGAATACACCGGGCTGCAGATGGGTGCCTTCGCCTATGATTGCAGTATCGCTTACATGTTTATTAGCAGGTTCAAAAGGGCGAAAATGCTTTACGATCTTTACATAAGCACTGAACGGGTCGGGGTGTATCAGTAAGGTTTTTCCTTCCGGGCAATCCACATCTTTATTAATGATGATGATGGTAGCAGCCGATTGCAGGCAGGCACTGTAATACTTTTCAAAGTCAACGAAAGAAATGTCGCCTTTGGTTACTTTATGTATCTCGTTGATGCCTGTAGCCAGTTGGTTCGTATCACCTTTTAAAGTAGCGCCGGTAAATTCGGCCAGCCATTGCACGGGTACACCCTTTTCAAACTGCATATTGCCGGAAAGTTTTCGCAAAAGTACGTTACCCATATTGCTATTTCAATTCTGCGTTAAGTTTTTGAACTTTAGCACTTCAAATCGCAGATATTGGGCTATATAAACATAGATGGAAAACTACAGGCATTGCAGGATGCAGCTATATTTGCCGATAACCGGGCATTCCGCTATGGTTATGGACTGTTTGAAACCATGCTGGTGCAGGATGGTGTCATTCAACTGGCAGAATATCACTGCGACCGCCTTTGGAATGGTGCAGCAGCCCTGTACCTGCAAATACCCAAACTACTCACCCGCGAAGCTTTAATACAAGAGGTATTGCGTACCGTAGCTAAGAATAAACTGGAAAAATGCTGCCGTGTACGCCTGCAGTTGTACCCCGGTAGCGGTGGCTTTTTCGATGATGTATCGCAGCAGGCACATTACCTGATAGAATGCTTTCCATTAGATCCGCATGTGCCGGAACTGAATGAAACAGGATTAACTATTGGAATAGCTGAAGGTTTGCAGAAAAGCCCCGATGCACTGGCCAATTATAAAACCACCAATGCGTTGGTGTATGCCATAGCCGCACAGCAGGCCAAAGCTAATAAATGGAATGATGCACTAGTATGCAACACGCATGGCAACATTATAGAAAGTACCATAGCCAATATCTTTTGGATAAAAGATCACAAAGTATACACCCCGCTACTTACGGAAGGCTGCGTAGCAGGTGTGATGCGCAGGTATATAATGGAGAAAACTGCAGTAGCAGAATCCATCTTAACTAAAGAAACCTTGCTACAGGCTGATGCTGTTTTTCTTACGAATGCTATCAGGCGTATCAAATGGGTGCATAAATTGGGTACGACGATATACAATCATAGTGTGGTGCAGAATATAGCGCAGCAAATCTTCTGATGACATAAGGGTTTGCAAATCTGTAGTGTAAATTATTTCTTTGCGCTTCAAACCACTTATAAACTGTTATGAAACGCATCTTATGCTTAGCCCTGTTACTTTTTTCTTTCACTTCGCTATCGGCGCAAATACGCTTCGCGCCTGAATTTGGTTATAATTCCGCATCTGTTTCCGGTAAAATAAATGGCCAGTCGGTAGATACAAAGCGTGTACCGGGATTTAAGGCTGGTTTCTTTACGGAAATCCCCTTAATGAAAGCGCTGTTCCTGCAGGCCGGATTGTCATATTCCCGCAAAGGATATAGGGAAACAATAGATGAACTGGCCACCAACGGGCAGGCACAGATGAAACTGACCGGCGATATCAAAACGAAAATAGGATATGCAGAGCTTCCTGTTAACTTGGTTTATAAAGTATACATGGGCCTTGAGGATACCGGCAGCTGCTTCATGTTTTTTGCCGGGCCGTATGTAGGTCGTGTATTGCATGGCAGAACAAAAGGTGTTATTCAAGCTTTTCAGACCAACGCTGGTATTGGCATCATGCATACGTACAATATAGATGAAAGCACTTCTGCCGGTAACGATCCGGATTTTAATAATATCCGCTCTTGGGATGTAGGGCTGAATATTGGTGTGGGTTATGAATTTGCCTTTGGGCTGGTAGTAAGGGGGCAATACGGGTTGGGCTTGTCAAATAGCTTTCCCGGGGGCAGCCCGTCTAATAGTATGAGGACAAGTAATATGTCGCTGTCCCTGGCATACCTGATACCATAGTATCGCCCCTCTGAATTTTACTGATTACCTTTGCTGCCTATGAGCAGAAAAGTTCGCGTACGTTTTGCGCCGAGCCCTACGGGTGGTTTGCACCTGGGTGGTGTGCGCACGGTTTTATACAATTATCTTTTTGCCCGTCATCACGGCGGCGATTTTGTGCTGCGTATTGAAGATACCGACCAGAGCCGCTATGTGCCCGGTGCCGAAGAATATATATACAACTGCCTGCAATGGTGCGGGCTGGAACCCGATGAAAGTCCGCTGAAAGGTGGGCCACATGCACCCTACCGCCAAAGCGAGCGTAAAGCGCAATATGCACAGTATGCCAAACAGCTGGTAGATGCCGGCCATGCCTATTATGCCTTCGATACACCGGAAGAACTGGAAGATATGCGCAGCCGTATGAAAACGGATGCCAACCCCACACCGCAGTACGACTATAAAATGCGCAGTCATATGCGCAACTCTACCACCTTGCCGCAGGCAGAGGTAGAGCAACTGATACAGGATGGCACCCCATACGTAGTGCGTATAAAAATGCCTGTAGGCGAAACAGTGAAGTTTACCGACCTGGTACGTGGGGAAGTGAGCTTCGATACATCACTGGTAGATGATAAAGTGCTCCTGAAAGCCGATGGTATGCCTACCTATCACCTGGCGGTGGTGGTAGATGACTACCTTATGGGTATCACCCATGCCTTCCGTGGGGAGGAATGGCTGCCAAGCGCACCGGTGCACTTGCTGCTATGGAAATACCTGGGCTGGGAAAAAGAAATGCCCGAATGGGCACACCTGCCGCTGATACTGAAGCCTGATGGACATGGTAAGTTGAGTAAGCGCGATGGCGAACGCCTGGGCTTCCCCGTATTTGCTATGAACTGGGCCGACCCTAAAACAGGCGAACTAACACAAGGCTTCAAAGAGCGTGGTTTCCTGCCGGAAGCGTTTATAAATATACTGGCCATGCTGGGCTGGAACGATGGAACCGAACAGGAAATCTATTCACTGGATGAACTGGTGCAGAAGTTTTCTATAGACCGTGTGCACAAAGGTGGTGCGAAGTTTGATTACGAAAAGGCAAAGTGGTTCAACCACCAGTATATACAGCGCAAGCCTACCGAAGAGCTGGTACCATTAGTGACACCTTATATAGCAGAGAAAGGTGTAACGGTAGATGCCGCCTACCTGCGTAAGGTGATAGACCTGGTAAAAGAACGCTGCACGCTGCTGCCCGACTTTTGGGAACAAGGCCATTTCTTCTTTATCACGCCGGAGATAACAGAACTGCAGGCCATAAAAGACAAATGGAACGAACAGAAGAAAACCTTTTTTGAAACCTGGATGGCAGGGCTGGATAGTACCAACTGGGCGCACGATGCATTGGAGGCCAATTTTAACGAACTGGTAGCCGCGCAGGGATTAAAGAAAGGCGATGTGATGCTGCCGCTACGCATCATGCTGGTAGGCGGCAAGTACGGCCCGCATGTATTTAATATTGTAGAGATGATAGGCAAGGAAGAAACGAGGAGACGCATAGAAAATACATTAAAAAAGGTAAGCTATTAGCTCACCTTTTTTAATGTGCTAGTATGTATTGAGCATTACGCTTTCAGCAGGTTTTCTATTGCTGTATCGTATGCGTGTTTCCAGTCTTTTATATAGCCCCAGTCTTCGCTGTCTATTTTGATGTTGCCACCGGCTTTTACCGTACCTATTTTGCTGTACGGATGGCTGCCCAGTGCTGCTTCAAATGCAGCAACTTTATCGGCGCTAACGCTTACTACTACACGGCTCTGCGCCTCGCCATACAGGAAGGCATCTTTACGGATGCTGGCATCTGTAGCTACTTCAAAGCCCATGTTCTTTTGCATAGCGCTTTCTACCAGTGCTATGAACAGGCCACCTTCGGCAGTATCGTGCGCGCTGTTTACCAGCTTTTCACGTACTACTTTCAGTACTACATCCTGCAGGGCTGCCTCTTCTTCCAGGTCGAAGTGGGGGGCAGGGCTGTGGGTAACGCCCAGTACATTATATACATACTCAGAGCAATTGATATCGTTACGGTTTTCACCTATTACGTATATCGCATCGCCATCGTTCTTGAAGTACATGGTCATCTTCTGGTCCAGGTTGTCCAGCACGCCCACCATACCTATGGTAGGTGTAGGGTATACCGGGCCATCATCGCTGCTCTGGTTGTAGAAGCTCACGTTACCACCCGTAACCGGTGTACCCAGTTTACGGCAGGCATCGCCCATACCTTTTATAGCATGTACAAACTGGTAGTACACTTCTTTATTGTAAGGGTTACCAAAGTTGAGGCAGTTGGTAATAGCCACCGGCAGGCCACCGCTGCATACGATGTTTCGCGCTGCCTCGCTCACCGCCATCATACCACCCTTGTAAGGGTCGGCAAATACATAGCGGCTGTTGCAATCGGTAGTCATAGCTATGCCCTTAGGGCTGCCGTGTACGCGCACTACTGCTGCATCGCTCGGCTCATTAGTTTGGGTATTGCCCGTACCTACCATGCTATCGTACTGCTCGTACACCCAGCGCTTGCTGGCGATGGTGGGTAGTTTCACTAGTTCCATACCTACAGCTACCAGGTCGGTTGGAACAGCTAGGCTATCCGGGTTGAACGCTTTTATCTGCTCGAAATACTTAGGTTCTGCGTATTCGCGGGTGTATACCGGAGCACCGCCACCCAGCACCAGGCTGAAGGCAGGCACATCGGCCACCAGTTCGCCATTCATGTAGTATTTCAGGTTCTTATCTTCTGTTACCTCGCCTATCTGCACACAGTGGATATCCCATTTATCGAATATCTTCTGCACCTCGGCCTCGCGGCCTTTCTTCACTACTATCAGCATACGCTCCTGGCTTTCGCTCAGCAGCATTTCCCAGGGCTGCATGTTGTGCTGGCGGGTAGGTACTTTATCCAGGTGGATGATCATACCGTGTTCGCCTTTGGCGCTCATCTCGCTGCAAGAGCAGGTGATGCCCGCAGCGCCCATATCCTGCATACCTATCAGCGCACCGGTAGGTATCACTTCCAGGCACGCTTCCAGTAGTTTCTTCTCTTCAAAGGGATCGCCCACCTGTACTGCCGGCAGGTCGTTCACGCTGTCTTCACTGATATCTGCCGATGCGAAAGATGCACCGCCGATACCGTCTTTACCCGTAGCCGCACCTACTATGAATACGCTGTTGCCAGCGCCATAAGAGGTAGCCGATACGGTTTGACCCGCCTTTACGATACCCACGCTCATGGCATTTACCAGCGGATTGGTCTGGTAGCAGCTATCAAAGTATATCTCGCCCGCTACGGTAGGTACGCCAAAGCAATTGCCATAGTGGCCAATGCCTTTTACCACGCCCTTCAGCAGCCATTTTGTTTTAGGATTGTCCAGACGGCCAAAGCGCAGCGAATTGAGCGATGCGATAGGACGTGCGCCCATCGTGAAGATATCGCGGTGGATGCCACCTACGCCGGTTGCCGCACCCTGGAAGGGCTCGATAGCCGATGGGTGGTTGTGCGACTCTATTTTGAACACGCAGCCCAGGCCATCGCCTATATCTACCAGCCCGGCGTTTTCTTCACCGGCCTTTACCAGCAGGCGTTCGCCATCGCGGGGCAGGGTTTTCAGTTGTGTGATACTGTTTTTATAACTGCAGTGCTCGCTCCACATTACGGAGTACATGGCAGTTTCGTTGAAATTGGGGGTACGCCCCAGTATCTGTTTTATCTGTTCAAATTCTTCTTCGCGAAGGCCTAGTTTGACCGCTTGTTCGAGAGTAGCTTCCTGCATAATTGGATTTGAAAGCGCAAAGGTAGTTAAAAGTCTTAAGTCGTAAGTTTTCAGTCGTAAGTAGGTCTGGTGCTTGCGTTTTGTTAGGTTTTCCTATCGCTTAGTGGGTGTTCTTTATGTTTAGTGTCTGGTTTCCCGTAGTTGTTCTTTTTTTGGAGAAGCAAAAAAAGAACCAAAAAAAGGAGCCGACGAATTAATTACTGCGTAATTCGTCGTGGCTGCCGATGGGGCCGGGTGCTACTGTTGTGCCGGGCTGCGGAATGCCGATGGCTTTCCTTGCGTCCTGTTGGGCGGAACTTACGTTCCTTTCGATTGGGTTCATGGTTCTTCGATTTTAGGATTTTAGTGTTTCGGGATTCGGATTTAGGTTTTAGTTATTCGGATTTAGGATTTCTATATGTGTTGATAGTTATTGATAGTTTTGGGGGTGTTTTTGCGTGTTTTGTTCCAGGTGGGTGTCTAACTGTATGGCTTTCAATATCTGTGATACGGTGGGTTGTTTCCGGAACGGTTCCGGGTTGTTTCCGGTTGTTGGGAATTGTGTGTTTTGGAACAGTGCGGTGCGGATAATGGAACCTAACAGGGCGCGCTTGTGTAGGGTGGTGGTGAGCTGAATATGGTATTGCTCTTGTAGGTGCTCGGTAGCTTGCTGTTGGGCAGCCTGCATGGCGGCAGCTATACGTGCTGCTATGTGAGGCTTGGCGAGCAGGCGGCAGGCATTGTTATACGCGGCTGCTGGTGATGACTGCGGATAGGCTACCAGGTATGCCTGTTGGCGATTGCCATGGGCTATCATCTGGGTGATAAAGGTTTCGTGGCGAAGGTTCATTTGCGATAGGTTTTACTATAGCAAATTTACGTAAAAAATTATTCTACAAGCGTTTGGAATAAAGTAAAAGCAGCCGAAAAGGCTGCTTTTACTCTTTGTGGCGATTGTTGGATACACGCTACTTATTTATAACCAATTTTTGGGTGTTGGTGGTTGTACCATCGCTGTAGGTAGCAATGTAAACACCGGAGGCTAACCCATGTAGCGAAAGCGTAACAACGTTACCGGATATGGCACCTTTACTGCTCAGCACTTCTTTACCGGTAATATCGGTAAGGGTGAAGCTGTAGCTTTCTGCGCCCGCAACAGGTATCAGGTTTAGCTCTGTAACTGCAGGATTGGGATACATAGACCATTCTTTGCCAGATGTAGCTTTATAAATGCCCGTGGTTTTATAATGGCCATCTGCGCAGTAGTACTCGTCAACACCTATGCGGCGGACCGTCAGAGTGCCAGGTTGGGGCGCTGCTGATATGCCGTATTGTATATTGAAAGTGTGCGTAACCGTGGCCACATGTGCAAATGTGGGCATACAATTCCACTCATTGGCACATTCCTGCTCATGACCTGTGCCATCTGTCCTGATAAATTTTGTATTCAGGAAATCAGGCGTGATTTCGCTTTTTTTAGGATATATCATTGCTATAGCTCCATCAGCAGTGTTATCATCATACCTGCAGGCAAACGTGTGTAGCCTTGTTTGGTTTTCTAAATTATGCCTGTAACCAAGAAGCATTGCATTTGTATAGTCTAAGTTTGTAGTGTAAGTACTGCTATCATCATTAGAAGCATGCACGACCAGGTTGTTCGGCAATACATTAAGTCCACCGGTTGGGCCAGCTATTGGGTTCCAGGCAAAATCAACAGTCAGTATATATGGATTGATATTGGTATTGTTTGGTGGTATATAAATGCCGGGGGTGCTGCAAGAAGTAAAATCTGCAGGTGCCTCGCCTATAATGCTTGCAAAACCATTATCAGGGTCGGTAGGGTGTAGCAACAGTTGTTTTACCCAATCGGGATTTGTATAATCCCAAAAACCTGTGGTGGCATAACTTGGTAGTGCAGGGTCAGGCAATCCGGTTACAGGGTCTATACGCAACACTCCCCATGCCGCGATACCGTTTTGCGAAAAGCTATTGGTAAGTATCAGTATGTCACCTCCTCTTCTTACCACATCAACGCCATGGATACCATGAATATAATTCATAGGCACCTGTATACCTATAACATCACGCGTTACTGAGGGTGTACCGATCGTGAGCAATGACGATGCTGTGAAATGTATAAATATTGCACCCGACCTCTGGTTGTTACTTAACCCAAGGTTTCCATTGCCGGTTACGTACAAATGGTCGCCCTCTACATTTATTTTCAAAGCCATATCATAGTCATACTGGGTTTGAGTAGCAGGTTGTGTTTCCCAAAGCGCCAGGTTTGTAGTGGGTACAGTAGGGAACGGGTTTGCTATGGGTGCTACATCTGTGGCTGACATCATCCCTTGTTTCATTGGCGAAACGGCTGTAGGCATACTTGCTGAAGGCGTTTGTCCTGATACATAACCGCAGATGTACAGATGCCCTGCCATATAAACTGAATGTGTAGGATAGAGATGAGGAAATGAAGCATCATTCATATTGCCTATTGTTAATTGCCAAGGCCAGGTGGTGGATACATTCATAGTGCTTAAGGAGAATTTCTCAGCATAACAAAAATCAATGCTGTTAACATTATCCCTCATTGCCATTATTACCCAGTAATTGTCATTATCTTCTACGGCAACATCTACTACTCTCACCTCGTGAATCTGATTTGGCGAAGCCGGTGGCAGCGTTACAATTTTTGAAGCTATAACATTTCCATTATTATCCAGATGCATTACCTGATAGCCGCTATTTGGGTGTAACAATCCAGTTCTATACATAGTGCCTACGGCGATGAACTCATCTGCACCAGGTACCTTTTCTATACTATAGCCTTTATAACTACCTTCTAAATCGTGTGTAGTAACCACGGCAGATGCAGTAAAGAATGACAAGATAAATGATGTGATAAGTACTAATTGTTTGGCGCCTGCCCAAGCGCTGCGGGGCGACAACCCCTGTGATGGCATGATGATACGGATCATAAATATTTGGTTTTTGGTGTGTTCAATTGTAAATAGCAATATCATAGGCTTTATATAAGAGCACCTCTCCGCTGCTTTTATTTTTGTGCCTGTAATGTTACACCCATCTGATGGAGGGCGCCGCATCTGTCGGGCTGGTCTCAAATACGAGTAAGTATACGCATACCCACCTTTATATTAATAATGATATTAGCTGCCCACTAATAATGTGCTGCGACCACTATATCCAGCGCCGTTTCCATTTAAAGTATATTCAGCTCAAAGAACTTGCGCAAGTACTTGTGCCTGTGTAGTGACAATGTTTTTTTCATGATGTATAGTTTTATTGTTTGGAATAGAACAAACCTACAAACTGCATCACAAAAAAGCACCAGTGTTTTTCCCAGTATTTACCTTAATAATATCCGCATCTGCCCAGCGGAAGCCGAGGCGCTGCGAGGTAAAGAGGTATGGTAGCATGGGGTGAAGATAATAATCTACAACGGTATGCGCACGATGGTGTGGTACCAGTTCTTTTCCTGCTCGAAGGTGATGGTGCCGTTGACGACCTTGAGGCGGTTGATGATGTTCTTGAGGCCGGTAGCTTCTTTTTTGTAAATGTATTGCTGAAACCGCGCCTCGGTAATGCCCTGCCCATTGTGGCTGAAGCAGAGGCACAGCATGCCATCGGCTACCTCGGTATATACCTCGGCATGTGTGGCAGTGGCGTGCTTCAGGGTATTGTTGAGCAATTCCTGCACAATGCGGTAGGCGGTGAGGGCCATATTATCAGGAAGCGGGGGCAGCTTATCGCTGGTGTATTCTATGTGGATGTTGCCATTTTTCTGAAAGGGGATGAAGAAAGATTGCAGGGCATCTTGCAGGCCCAGCTGCAATAGCATGGCCGGCTGCAGGCGGTGGGAAAGGCTGCGTACCTTGCTGATGCTTTCATCTATCAGCTGCTGCGACTGCAGGAACACATCGGGCGTGGCTTCTTTTTCGCCCATCTGCAGGTAAAACTTTACGGAAGAGAGGGTAGCGCCCACATCATCGTGCAGCTCGGCAGCTATGCGCATGCGCTCTTCTTCCTCGGCACGGATGGCGGCTTCGGTGAGTTCTTTTTCCTTCAACAGGTTGATAGTGGTAATGCGTTTTTGATAATGCACAACAAACAGTACCACAGCCAATGCCAGGAAGAGCATGGCCAGCACAGCGAGTATTATCAGTAAAACGATATTATCATTCATACCTGCGGGTAAGTGCTATAGCAAATAGGATATTGATAAGGACATTGAAAAACTTGTAAATGAGCCAAAGCTTTGCCAATGCACCTAATTGATGGGTTCCAAGATAATCTTCAAACAGGAATAAAATAACCCTGCCGGAACTGCCCAATAATATTGCCACATTTACCCAGAAGAAACCGGAACTGGTTACCTTCTCGTATTGGTGCTTTTGGGAGATGGTATAGAAGCCAAGCAAGGCGTATATGACATATAAAATGTAAAAGAAAGCAGTTCCGGTTCCGTTTCTTACTGTAATGCCGTTATAAAAAGTATGTGCAATATATAAAAGAGCTAATGCTACTGTAATGATAGGAAGTGTACGACTTTTTGTATTGATAGCTTTATTGTAGTATGACGAAAGCAATAGAAATTCTATTAAAACATAAGTATTTGCTGCTGGAAAAAGGCTACAATGAAATAGCCATTTTAAGGCTATCAAAAGGATATCAAAAAAGAAACTGGTAAATATAAATGCCCATAACAATGTAAATCGTTTCTTATAACCAAAACTTAATGGTATAAGAAACGATGCTACAGATAATACAAGCGAGACTAGTTGAAGCTTTGCCATTATGGGTACAACGCACTTAAGTCACCAAAATAAACAGGCTGTCCTATATTGTTCATTGCTTTGAAGATAATATCCGGTGAGCCGTCACCTTTCTTGGCTTTGAAAAAGTGGAACTCGGTTACATTGTTGTGCATCGCCTTTACACCTTTGAAGAGTGCGAAGGAATAGTTGCGTATTACCTCGTGCGTGGGTACGGGTTCTATATTCAGGTCTACATCGTTATTGGTCAGGTTGTATTCATCTGCTTCAAACTTCCAGCGCATTTCTTCGCAGTTGTGCGGCGCCATGGCATTGTTCATATCCGTCCATGTGCGTACCGTAGCCGTAGGTATTGCAGAGCCCCAGAAATTAGCAATGTAGTTATCGAAAGTAGCCTGGGTTATCTTGTGGGTGTTAGCCACATTTACCTGGTCGGCGGGATTGCTGCAGTTGAATTTGGTGGTATCCATAAAGAGTGTCTGTTTGCCACTAAAGATAGCGGTATGGGTATGGGTGTGCAATACCCACCAGCACGGATATAGGATGTATAAAGGTTTGCTTGTCAATTAATAAGCGAGGTAAGCAAAACGTTAAAAATGTGCCGGACGGGTGTGGTGCGTACTGCATATTGCTATTTTTACTTAATTTCAACCATCATGAAGAGTTTACGGACATTTTATATTGCGGCTATGGCCCTGGTGCTGATGATAGCCGGCAAAGTGCAGGCGCAGGAAGTGAAGCATGGCCTTACCTGGTATACCGATATCAATAAGGTGCATGAACTGGCGCAGAAGACGAAGAAACCGGTATTTGCCTTTTTTACGGGCAGCGACTGGTGTGGCTGGTGCCACCGGCTGGAAGCAGCGGTGTTTGACAAACCCAATTTTCAGAAATGGGCCAAGGATAACGTGATATTGCTGGAACTGGATTTTCCGCGCAGGAAAGAACTGCCACAGGCGCTGCAGGAGCAAAACCAGGGGTTACAACAGTTCTTCGGTGTGCAGGGCTACCCTACCATCTGGCTGTTCAACATAGATAAAGACAAGGCAACGGGTAAATATAACATTGCCGCCTATGGCTCGCTGGGGTATCCTACAGCCGAAAAGGGGCAAGAGGAGGCGACCTTCCTGGCCAATGCTAACCAGATACTTAAAAACAAGAAATAAAAAGAAAGGGCACTATTTATGGTGCCCTTTTCCTTTACCATGCCCCTTGTTACCATTGTTTCCATGGCCATGACCCCTGCCGGGGTTGGCTTTCTTGTATTTTACATCTCTTGAGTCGCGAATGACCACCTGATCGTGGCGGCCTTTATAGCTTACATATTTATTGCGGTACACCGTATGCCTTACCCAAGGGGTAGGCTCGTTGATCACCACTTTATGCACCCGGTACAAATCGACAGCCACGGGCAGCGACCGGCGCCTTATCCAGTTGCCATTATTGAAGTAAACGAATACCCGGTTGTTCACATCATAGTATGCATCGGCATCTGGAAGGTAATAATAGTCTACATAATCGTAGCCTACCGGCCCCCATGCAGGTTGGGTGCCTATGTTTACGCTAACATTTACCTGCGCAGTAGTACTGATGCCCGCCAATAGTATACAGGCTGCTAACATGAGCTTTTTCATATTCAGGTTGTTTGTTTTGATATATGCTGCTTTAATATCGTACCAACAGCAATATAAACATTGTGAAATGTTTAATGCGATGTTACTTGCAGGTATTATAAATAACACCCATAGGGCATTAGAGCGGCTATATACTGTTCTTTGCAATTCGCATATATCCCGCTAACTTTGCGCATTCTTTTAATTTATTGAGTCTCTAACATTTTATGAATTTGTTTTCCCTTCAAAATCAGGAATTCATTGGTCGCCATATAGGCCCTAATGAGCACGAAACAAAAAAGATGCTGTCTGCGATAGGTGTAGCAGATATGGACGAGCTGATAGCACGTACCGTACCTGATGCCATCCGCATGAACCACCGGCTGAACCTGCCGGAAGCATTGAGCGAGTCGGACTATCTGCGTATGCTGAAAGATGTATCGCTGCGGAATAAAGTGTATAAGAACTACATAGGACAGGGCTATTATGATACGCACACACCTAGCGTTATCCTGCGCAACATATTTGAAAACCCGGGATGGTATACCCAGTACACCCCCTACCAGGCAGAAATATCACAAGGCCGCCTGGAAAGCCTGCTGAACTTCCAGACCGTGATGAGCGACCTGACCGGCCTGCCGATAGCCAATGCATCGCTGCTGGATGAGGCTACTGCCGCTGCGGAAGCGATGGCGATGTTCCTGCACATGCTGAATAAAGACAGCGATAACCTGGAGCGCGGCAAACTGTTTGTAGATAACGAAGTGTTTCCGCAAACGAAAGATGTAATCATAACACGAGCCACACCACTGGGCGTGGAAGTAGTATTTGGCGATTATAAAACAGCTACTATCGATAACACTTACTTTGGTGCTATCGTGCAGTACCCTAACGATAAAGGATCGATAGAAGACTACCGCAGCTTTGTAGAAAAAGTACATGCTGCCGGTGCATACGTGGCTATGGGTACCGACCTGCTGGCGCTTACGTTGCTTACCTCTCCAGGCGAGCTGGGGGCGGATGTAGCCTTTGGTTCTGCACAGCGCTTTGGTGTACCACTGGGATACGGTGGCCCGCACGCAGCCTTCTTTACCTGTACAGAAGATTTTAAACGCCACATACCCGGCCGTATCATAGGTGTGAGTGTAGATGCAAACGGCAACCGTGCCCTGCGCATGGCCCTGCAAACACGTGAGCAACACATCAAACGTGAAAAAGCCACTTCCAACATCTGTACCGCGCAAGCACTGCTGGCCAATATGGCTGCTATGTATGCCGTATATCATGGCCCCGATGGACTGAAAAATATAGCCAAGCGCGTAAGCCTGCTGGCACAAACACTGGCCGGCCAGCTGAGAGCACATGGCCTGAGCATTGTATCCGATTTCTACTTTGATACCGTAGTAGTGAAAGTAGCCGATGCCAAAGCCATCAAAGCGAAAGCAGAAGCAGCGCAAATCAACTTCCGCTACTTTGCAGATAATACACTGGTGGGTATATCGCTGGATGAAACCACTACTACATCCGACCTGTTCAACATCATAGCTGTATTCAGCAATGATAATGAGCCGGTGAGTTTCGAGATAAACCATGATGATGTATTAACCAACATCAGCACCTCGCTGACCCGTACTTCAGAATACCTGACACACCCGATATTCAACACGCACCATAGCGAAACGCAAATGATGCGCTACATAAAAATGCTGGAAAACAAGGACCTGAGCCTGAACACCAGCATGATATCACTGGGATCGTGCACGATGAAGCTGAATGCGGCTACCGAAATGATACCGCTGAGCTGGGCACACTGGAGCAAGATGCACCCGTTTGTACCGAAAGAACAAGCCGGTGGCTACCTGCAGATAGTAAAAGAACTATCGGCCTACCTGTGCGAGATAACTGCTTTTGATGCCTGCAGCCTGCAGCCCAACAGCGGTGCGCAAGGTGAATATGCCGGCCTGCTTACTATCAAGTCTTACCACGAAAGCCGCGGCGATAAGCACCGCAACATCATGCTGATACCTATATCTGCACACGGCACCAACCCTGCAAGTGCGGTGATGGTAGGCTACAAAGTGGTAGTGGTGAAAGCGCTGGAGAACGGCTATATAGATGTAGAAGACCTGAAGGCAAAAGCAGCACAGCATGCCGATAACCTGGCAGGTATCATGGTTACCTACCCATCTACATACGGTGTATATGAAGAAACTATCAAAGAAATAACGGCTATCGTGCACCAGCACGGTGGACAGGTATATATGGACGGTGCGAACATGAACGCGCAAGTGGGACTGACCGCTCCAGGCCTGATAGGTGCCGATGTATGTCACCTGAACCTGCACAAAACATTTGCCATACCGCACGGTGGCGGTGGCCCCGGCATGGGCCCAATATGTGTGAAAGCACACCTGGCTCCACACCTGCCCAGCCACATTGAGGATACGAATGGTGCAAACGCCAACGCGGTATCTGCAGCGCCATACGGTTCTGCCAGCATATTGCTGATATCATATGCATACATACGCATGCTGGGCCCGGTGGGCGTACGCAAGGCAACAGAGTATGCTATACTGAATGCAAACTATATGCGCAGCCGTTTGAAAAATGACTACGAGATACTGTATACCGGTAGCGGTGGTACGTGCGCGCACGAATTCATTGTAGACCTGCGTCCTTTTAAAAAGACAGCAGAGATAGAAGCAGAAGACGTAGCGAAACGCCTGATGGACTATGGCTTCCACGCACCTACGCTTAGCTTCCCTGTACCGGGCACTATCATGATAGAGCCTACAGAAAGCGAGGACAGGGCAGAGCTGGACCGTTTCTGCGATGCGATGCTGAGCATACGCGAAGAGATACGCGCTATAGAAGAAGGTAAAGCCGATAAGAAAGACAACCCGCTGAAAATGGCACCGCATACACAGTTTGCCATAACAGCCGATGAGTGGATACGCCCATACAGCCGTCAGCAGGCAGCCTATCCGCTGGAGTGGGTGAAGCACAATAAATTCTGGCCAAGTGTAGCCCGTGTAAATAATACATATGGCGACCGTAACCTGATATGTACCTGCGAGCCAACATCTGCCTACATGGAAGCTGAAGCGTAAGCTTGTACTGTTATTAAGTTTTAGAAAAGCCGCCCCGAACCAGGGCGGCTTTTTGTATATAGTATTTGCAGTATAGCGGACGATGTATTATTTTTCGCCATCAATTGATTCACCTTTTATACCTATGAAATTCAGACACATTATCACTGCGATAGCACTCGCATTTTCTGCCACTACCCATCTTTATGCACAAGACAGCACCTACAGCATCAGCACCCCGATAGAAATACCGAAAGAAGGCTGGAATAAAGTAGTGCAGCTAAGAAATGGCAACACCGTGCTGCTACACTTCGAGAACAAAAAGGGCATAGTAGTAAAGGTTTTTGACAAAGACAGGAAAGAGATAGCCAGCAAGAAACACCTGTGCAACGTAATAGATATTAACGGCCTTGATGCTACATTTTTCCATGGTCTGCATGATATAAACGGAGAGGCAACACTTTTCCTGACACAGGATATAGATAACGCCCAAACATTGGTGCGCCTGCGTATTGACGGCAACAGCGGAGCGCTACTGGCCGAAGATAAAATTGTCAAATCGCCCAGTTTTCAGAGAAGGACCACAGCCTACCTGATGAAGAAGCCGATAGGCGAAGGATATGCTGTGTTTTGCTATACCACCCACCCTACAGATACCGCTACAGCCGTAAAGCTGATAAAGTATAACGATAAGCATGAAGTAGTAAAAGAGATACCCTATGAGGTGCCCAGCAAAGCATATGACAATATAGACCTGCTGGATGCCAGTATGGATGAAGAAGGCGATATACTCATCAGCATGCAGCTTTCCAAAATCATTAATTATCCTGATGTGATGGAACGCACGCTGGCATTGCTGTACATGCCGGAAGGCGAAGACCGTTTTATGTTCAGGAAGATGAAGCTGCCATCGAGCCTGGAACTGAAGGATGCTACATTCAGCATCAACCCATTTGCAGGGAATATCAATATGCTCATCACCAAATCGTGGGAAACGACGGTGCAAAACGGGTTGAACCGAGATAATGTAGAGTTGCTTTCCCGCTCTATGTTCATCATGCCTAAAGATATTTCGGGTATCAAGGAAACCCGTATAGCTTATGAGAAGCCAACACAGCTATTGAGGGAAGCGATGAAGGATACTACTGTAAACTTTTATGGCAGCATGATAGATGCGAATACCGACGGGCGTGGTGTAACGACTGTAGTATATGAACAGCGCTACCTGCCCTACCGCCCCAAAGGAAACGAAGTAGTGCCCTACTATACCGGTAATGTGTGCGTGGTACAGTATGATGATAATGGTGCTGAAATGTGGGCTACTGTATTGCCCAAAGAGCACTATTATGTAGTAAGAGAAACTTTCCCCTCCGTATTTAAAAGAACCAGCCAATTGGAAACATACAAGACGCTATACCTATGCGGAAAGAAAAGCCATTATATCCTGTTCAATGATGTGGAGGAGAACTGCAATAAAAGGCTGGGTGAAGAGATAAAGAAAGTGTACAATTATCAAAATACGAATGCCATGTATTACCACATGAACAAGCGCAATGTGGTGGTACAGAAATACCTGCTTGGTGCGCCGGTACCCGGCGAGTTCAAATACATTTATCCCGGCAGTGCAGATTTTGATAAACAGAATAATAGCGTTGCCCTGCTGATGTGCCATAAAAAAGAAGCAGGTGAGAGCTTTCATATAGCCTGGAAGAAGCTGGAGAATTGATTGAATAAAAACGCCGGTACATATTGTACCGGCTTTTTTATCGTTCGTGCTTTTCTATAGCATCGCTTACAGCTAAGATGAGTTCATAAGGAATAGCTACCCCTTCTTCGGCTACTATATCGTACCGGTCCATAACGCTCCAGTTCATATAAAAACGTGGGTACCCCTTAATGTTCACTTCATAATACATTCCATCCTGCCTGTGCTGTGGTATCACTACTGCTAATACCGCTTTGCCATCGAATTGTAACCTTTTGGTAAAGTTGCCTGCCATGCGGTAAAAATAAGTAATTGAAAGCTATTGCTTTAGGCATTTCAGTAATAGTTAACTATGCATTTTGGAAATATTACATGGATAATTATTCGTATTAAGACCAACCTTTCTACACCTTTGCACGTCTATTTTACCGAACACACACAGCAAACAAACAATACTGCTGTTTAATACACACCGCTATGAACATAGGAACCGCTATTAGATCAATCAGAAGACAGCTGGATATTACACAGTATCAGCTTGCTGACAGATGCAGCATCTCTCAAACCTCTCTATCGCAGATAGAAAACGGCGTGAAGAGGCCCAGCACACGTACTATTAAAAAGATATGCGAAGTGCTTGAAGTGCCTGAATCTATCATTTACATTCTGGGTATGCAAGATACCGATGTGCCGGATAGCAGGCGCAATGTGTACGAAATGCTATTTCCATCTATCAGGAACCTGGCCCTGCAAATAGTAAGCGCAGAGCATAAGCAACTGGTAGAGCACGCTGAAACTGCAGCGTAGATTCCCATTTACTTCAGTTGCTGTATGGCTTTAGCCATGCAACCCAACAGTTTTTTAACCACATATGCAGGCTTTGCTTCGCCTGCATGAGGGACAATATCCGGCTGATGTTGCGTTATCTTCACCAGCTGTATGTTGTCCTTCTTTTTTATAGTTATCATCACTTCTTCCCAATCGAGAATGAGCACGGCGGTAGCATACAGCAATACCGACCACAGCAGCGAGCGGCAGATAAATACAGCACGATAGTAGCTTTTCATAACGTACGGTTGAAGTATTTTATAAATTTCAATAAATGTTATGTCGTACATCTCCCCCTTTGTGGGGTATTTACTGGCAATGCAGTAATTTTAATACGTATGAGATATGCAGGTTGGTGCATAGCTATGTTGTGCAGCATGGCAGCTATAGCCCAGGAAAATGTAGCAGAACGATGTGCGGCCATTAAAAGGCAAAGTGCCAGTGCTATGAAAGTAACCATAGCAGATGCTGCAGAAGATGCTTATGATGTAAAGCATGTGAAGTTCGACATCCGCCTTACCAACCTTTCTTCGGCCATCAGCGGGCATGTACTTACCACAGCCACCGTAGTGGCAGATGTGATGCCTGCCTATGTATTTGAACTGGATACGCCGCTGGTAATAGATTCTGTTTTCATAGATGATATACCGGTGACCTTTAACAGTAATGGATTGGTGCATAGTGCAAACCTGCCCGTGCCGCTAAATGCGGGTCAAAGCTTTACCGCAAGAGTACATTATCACGGGCAACCCATTCCCGGGAATGGCTATTTCAGAACAGGCATTAATAACACCGTAGCCGACCCCTGGGGAGTGATGGTGACCTATACACTAAGCGAGCCGTATATGGCCAATAGATGGTGGCCCTGCAAGCAATCGCTGGCAGATAAAATAGATAGTGCAGACATATGGATAACCATCCGCGGCGGACTGAAAGCAGGGAGTAATGGATTGCTTAAAAATGTAACCTCATTCGGTAATGGCTACCAGCGTTATGAATGGCATACGAACTACCCGATAGCCTATTACCTGCTATCGGCTGCGGTAGCGCCCTATACCGATTATAGCTTCAATGTAGCGATGCCGGGCAGCAGCACACCATTACCGGTGCAGAATTTTATCTATGATGTACCGGGTGCATTGCAAACCTATAAAGCAGGTATAGACAGCACTGCGCAGATGCTGCAACAATTTGCAGCCTTATTCGGCCCTTATCCTTTTGATAAAGAAAAGTATGGACACTGCTTGGTGCCGCTACCTGGTGGTATGGAACACCAGACCATGACTACGCAAGGCGATTTTGGCCCGCTGCTGACGGCGCATGAACTGGCACACCAATGGTTTGGCAACCATGTGACCTGTGCCTCCTGGCGCGATATATGGCTGAATGAGGGCTTTGCTACGTATGCGGAATACCTGTTTCTGCAACGCTGGCGCACTGAGGATGCAGCCGCGCATATGCGCACCATACATAACAAGGTCATATCGGCAGAGGCAAAAGGTGGTGCAGTATATGTAGATGATACTACAAACGATGACCGCATATTTGATGGAAGGTTGTCGTACAACAAAGCCGGGGCGGTGATACATATGCTACGCTACCTTATTGATGATGATAACAAGTTCTTTGCATTATTAAAGGCCTATCAACGCAGGTATGCTTTTGGCAATGCTACCACCGCTAATTTTAAAGCATTAACAGAAGAAATAACCGGGCGGGATTTCACTATATTTTTCAACCAATGGATATATGGCGAGGGTTATCCTATATATAGCATTACATGGAACAAAATAAAAAAAGATGTATTCCTGAAGCTGCAGCAACAAACGGCTGTGCCGCAGTCGGTAGGCGCTTATGATATGCCTGTGCCTGTGAAACTGATGGGGCCACAGGGTGATACGACCATCATCATCAACAACAATACCAATGAGCAAATGGTAAAGCTGACCTGGAGCAAAGCGGTAACCCAAGTAATGATAGACCCTGATAACTGGATACTAAATGGCGAAAACATAAACAGGCGCGATCCGCAATTAGGGTTAAATGAATTAACTTCAAACGACATTATAGTGTTTCCCAATCCTTCGCAGGACTATTGGTATGTGGCAGGGTTGCCTGAAGGTTGTGATATGATATTAACAGATATTGCAGGTAGGATGATGAAGCGATATGGCAATGGTGCAGCAAAGAGCAGCGTGATAGATGCCAACTATCTGCACAAGGGTATGTATATACTCACCATAATGCAAAACGAAAAGAAGATATCGACCTTAAAACTGATTAAAATATAACTGCTGTATGATAAGATATATACCCATACTACTCTTTTCACTACTGGCGCAAACCGCTATGGCAAAAGGAGGCAATGCAAGCCAGCTATGTGCCGACCGCAGGCAGCAGCAAGGCACAGGTGCAAAAACAACGATAGCTGCAGCAGAAGAGAATGACTATGATATAAAACATGTGAAGTTTGATATTGCCCTGACCAATACATCTACCGAAGTAAGCGGTAATGTGACCACAACAGCTAAAGTAGTAGTGCCCGCCATGGGTATTTATGCCTTTGAGCTGAACGACCTGCTGACGGTTGACTCGGTAAAGGTGGACGGGCAGTTGCTGCCGGTGGTTAGCACAGGTAGCGTGCATAAAGTAAACCTGGTTGCACCATTATTGAATGGCACAAGTTTTACCGCGCAGGTATTTTATCACGGGCAGGCCAATGCAGGGAATGGACAGTTCTTTACAGGCGGCTTGCACCCTGTTACTACTACAGACGGATTTAAGCTGATGTATTCTATCAGCGATGACCTGTTTGCCGATGACTGGTGGCCCTGCAAGCAATCGCTTACCGATAAGATAGACAGTGTAGATATGTGGGTGACTGTAGATGATACATTGAAAGTGGGTAGTAACGGATTGCTGGTGCATACTACGGCAATGCCCGGTAACAAGCTGCGCTATGAATGGAAGACAGTATATCCTATAGATTACTACCTGGTATCTGTAGCCGTAGCGCCCTACAACGAGTATAGCTACTATATGCATTTTACCGATGGCAGCAATGACTCGATGCTGGTGCAGAACTATATATATAACATGCAGGGGCATTTTACACCGCAGGCAAAAGCTGCACTGGATAGCACGGGCCTGATAATAGACCATTTCTCTACGTTGTTTGGCCGCTATCCTTTTGATAAAGAAAAGTATGGCCACTGCATGTCGCCACTAATGGGGGGTATGGAGCACCAGACCATGACTACCCTGGGTACCGGCGGCTACAACGATGTAACCCTGATAGCGCATGAACTGGGGCACCAATGGTGGGGCAATAACGTAACCTATGCCAGCTGGCGCGATATATGGATGAGCGAAGGCTTTGCTTCTTATTGCGAACAATTGTTTGTAGAGCAGTTTCGCGGAGCGGCGGCTACTACCGCTTACCGTACCAGTGTATTTGGTTCGGCGATGGTAGGTGCCGGTAGTGTATACGTAGATGACACGACGAGTGTGAGCCGCATTTTTGACGGCGCACTAACGTATAAAAAGGGCGCGTCTGTTACACATATGCTACGCTACCTGGCACCACAGGACAGCCTCTTTTTCCGTGTGCTGAAAACATACCAGCAGCAATATGCCCGTGGCCTTGCCGTGACGGCCGACCTGCAAACTATAGCAGAGCAGGTGTATGGCACGGACCTTGATACCTTCTTCAACCAATGGGTGTATGGCGAGGGGTACCCAACATATGGCGGCAAGTGGTACCAGGATGGTAATAAAGTGTACCTGCAGATAACTCAGACTACCAGCAAGCCTGCATCGGTAGCCTGCTTCCATATGCCGCTGGAAGTGAAGCTGAAGTCGGCAGCGGGTGACAAGATCGTTAAGCTATATAACAATGCGAATAGCCAAACCTATACGCTGGAATGGGATAATGTAATGACAGGCTTTGAAATAGACCCCAATAACCATGTGCTGAACCGCTCCGTATTCGTAACGAAGGATGCCTCTATTGTTGGTGTTGAAAACGTGGTAAAGAGCAGTATATCCGTATCGCCAAACCCTGCTATTGATACATGGTATATACGCCATATGCCGCTGAACAGTTATTGCCGCCTTAGCGATATGGCAGGAAAAGTACTGTGGCAGAGCGCCGGTGCAGATAACTTAGCGATACCAGCCGCTGACTTGCCCAAAGGGGTCTATGTACTTTCTGTGAGCATCAGCGGGTCGGCAGTGGAATACATCAAGCTATTAAAATAATAATGTGTTGTTCCTGCCGCTGTGATTAGTGGTAAGATGCTAACTTTGGCGCACTACGTTTACTAATGGAAAATCTGGAGCAGCTCTTTGGGCAGATTATTGCCAATCCCGGGCCATCGCTGGTCGTTGTTCTCAACCTGATTTTAATAGAAAGCCTGCTTTCGGTAGATAATGCTGCCGTACTGGCTACTATGGTACTGGACCTGCCCAAAGACCAACGCAAGAAGGCGCTGAAATACGGTATTATTGGTGCGTATGTTTTCCGCGGTATCTGCCTGCTATTTGCCTCTCTGCTGATACAGGTATGGTGGTTTAAGCCCGTAGGTGGTATCTATTTATTGTTGCTGGCTATTAAGCACTTCTTCTTCCGCAAAAAGAAAAGTGAAGAACAACTGATAGAAGAAGAGCTGGAACAAGCACATAAGAGTTGGCTGTATCGTAAAACACTGGGTGCTTTCGGGCCTTTCTGGGCAACGGTAATACTGGTGGAACTGATGGACCTTGCCTTTTCTATAGATAATGTAATAGCGGCCAATGCGTATACCAAAAACATTGTACTGATATGGGCTGGTGTATTCATCGGCATCCTGGCCATGCGCTTTGTGGCACAGGGCTTTGTAAGGCTGATGGAAAAATACCCCTTCCTGGATACTTGTGCCTATATTGTAATAGCGCTGCTGGGCTGTAAACTGACGCTTTCCGTCTTTGCACACTTTCAGCCATGTTCATCCTTTGCGCTGTTTCTTGAAGGGCCGCAGGCGTGTTTAGAATCGCAAGGCAAGCACCTGCCGCATGGCGAACACCCTGTAATATGGGGCGATATCATTACATCGTTCGTAAGCATCGCCATATTTATACTACCGGTGCTTAGCTCGCTGCTATTCAATTTTCCGCATCACGGCGAAGTAAAGAAAGAAGAGGAATAAGATATTACCAGCCCTGATAGGTATCGCTCCAGTTCACTTTATCACCAAACTTACCAATGCCGAAGAGTTTATTCAGCTGCATGTTGATGCCTATTTCATTGTAAGCACCTGCAAGGTGGTAATAAGAGCGTGCATAATGCACCTGGAATTTATTGAGGTATAAACCTGCCCCGAATGAGAAGCCGGCAAGCCCCGATTTGTCTTTTATCGCCATTTCGCTACGGCGCAGGTGGTTGTAGGCACCGGTAATGGTAAGGCGCTTTGCAAGCGTAATTTCTGCACCGAATATAAAGTGGCGGAACAGCTTATCGGTGAAGTGGGAATTCTTTTTGGTACTGCTATCTTGTCCGCCGAAGAGGTTTACTTCCGCATCGGCAGGATTATCGTAGCGCACATCCCACTCGTACAGGTGATGGATGGTAGTAAAAAGGCGCAACGGCAGGTGTTTGAACTGTTTGGAAATACCTATCTGCACATCGAAAGGCAGTGGCTCTGCGGGGTTGGAAGGGTTGTACTTCTTCACCATGTAGCCGATATTCTTCGCTACGATACCTATATGCCACATGCTGGCCGTATCGTAATAGCTAACACCTACATCGGCCATCACGCCCATTGCCGATTTATCATACAGCTTGGAGCCTGCATATTTCAGCGTAGCGCCATAGCGCCATTTTTCGCGGTACTGGCGCGATGCAGTGAGGGATATGGCATAGTCTGTAGCACGAAACTCGCCATACTCATTTCCTATATTGTCCGTTTGTGTGAACTTACCATAGTTGATGTACTGCACGCCGAGGGCAAATGAAGTATTGATCTTTGGCAGGTGGTAGCCATACAGCAGGTTAGCAATGCCTACGCCTGAGTAATAAATGTTGTAATTGAGCCCCAACTGGTTGTGTAGTGTAGGGCGCATCAATGCCGGGTTTTGTCCTGCAAAAGATATATCCTGGTCGGAACTAGCTACATGCATGCCACCGAGCGCTGATATATGCGGAGAATTAGGAAGGCGCAGGTATTCCATGGCATAATTGCCACCTATTACCTGCGCCTGCGATTGGTAGAAGAATATACTTAACAGCAATAAGCCACTCCATTTAGTCAACTGCATACGCTTAAAACGATTCATGAAAAGATTTATTGCTGTTTTTAGTGTTGTAATTAAGCCTTCGCTGCTTTTTCCATCTCCTCGATGATAGACTGGCTAACCCCTGTATTGGAGAAACCGCCATCGTGGAAGAGGTTCTGCATGGTTACCATCTTCGTATAATCGCTGAAGAGGCTCAGGCAGTAGTCTGCGCATTGCTCACCGGTAGCGTTACCTAATGGCGACATTTTATCGGCATAGGTAAAGAAGGCATCGAAACCGGATACACCCGAACCGGCCGTAGTGATGGTAGGCGATTGAGAAATGGTATTTACACGTACCTTTTTAGCAAAGCCATAGTGGTAACCAAAGCTGCGTGCTATGCTTTCCATCAGTGCTTTAGCCTCGGCCATATCATTGTAGCCAGGGAAGGTGCGCTGTGCTGCTATATAGGTAAGGGCTACTACAGAACCCCATTCTTTTATAGCATCCAGCTTCATGGCGCTTTGCAGCACTTTGTGCAGCGACAGGGCAGATATATCCAGTGTTTTCAGGAAGTTATCGTAGTTGGTATCTGTATAAGGTATGGCCTTGCGCACATTGGGCGACATGCCAATAGAGTGCAGGATGAAATCTACCTTACCACCAAAATGTTCCATGCTTTTTTGCAGCAGGTTTTCCAGGTCGGCTACAGATGTGGCATCGGCTGGTATCACAGGGGCATTATTACAAAGTTTTGCCAGTTCATTTATCTTGCCCATGCGCATAGCGATGGGGGCATTGGTCAGCACGATTTCAGCGCCTTCCTCAACAGCACGCAGGGCTGTTTTCCATGCTATAGAACGCTCGTCGAGCGCACCGAAGATGATGCCTTTCTTTCCTTGTAACAATTGATGAGCCATATATTTTGATAATTCAGTTTATTGCAGGGTAAAAGTAGAAAAAAACAGTGAAGCTGGCACAGTATAATCTATGCTAATAAAGCGGTATATGTACTCAGCGCCTTATAATGATCTCTACCCTGCGGTTGAGGTTGCGGTTCTCATCCGTTTCATTGGGTGCTACGGGGTTGGCCTCTCCCCAGCCGCGTGCTTCTATCATTACAGGGTCTATGCCCAGTGTGCTTATCTCGGTGCCCACAAGGCCTGCACGCAGGTACGATAATTCTTCATTCAGCAGTGGGTTGCCGGAGTTGTCGGTATAGCCGTTCACCATCACAATGATGTCTTTCTGGTCGAGCCAGGGAGACATGATATTCTGAATGGCAGCTTTTGCCGAATCGCTCAGGTTTTTGCTATTGATGGGAAAGTGGATAGTAGCTATCAGCGTATCGTGTATGGGCTTCTGGTAACCTTGTGGCAGCAGTACTATATCGTAGCTCAGCTTCTCAATATTCTCTTTGCCGGTAAGGTCTATATTACCCGTTACTTCGCTGTAGCCAATGCGGTCGGCAGCGTAAGTATAATTGTAACCTGCAGGCAGCGTTATCATATAGCTGCCATCGCCGCGGTTAGATACGTAATGATATGCCGGTGTATTGGTCTTTGGGTCGTTGATGTAGATACTGGTATAGGTGAGTTTTTCGCGGCTGATGCTATCTACAGAAAAGCCCTTGATGATAGCCACCGGTACGGGCTGCAACTGGCGCGGCAGGTGGGTTTCATAGATGTCAAAATTGCCGCCGGCACTATCCCTGTCGGATGCCAGGTAGGCGCGCTGGCCATCTATGGTTACGCAAATACTATTTTCATCGGCAGCGGTATTGAGCGGGTAGCCCATATTTTGCGGGCCGCCCCATGTAGTATCGTTGATGCGGCGGCTGTAATACAAGTCGGTGCCGCCCATGCCGGGGTGGCCATTGCTGGCAAAATACAGTGTATTGTTATCTATATGGATGAATGGTGCCGTCTCATCGCCCGGTGTATTCACCTCCGGGCCCAGGTTGCGCGGCGCCTGCCAAAGTCCATTCTCAAACTTTGACATCCAGATATCCATTCCGCCAAAGCCGCCTTCGCGGTTGCTAACATAATAGAGTTCCCTGTTATCGGGCGACAGGCATGGCATGCCTTCGTATGCCGGTGTATTGATGGTAGCGCCGAAAGTTTCGGGCTGGCTCCAGATGCTATCGGCCGTGTAGGCCATGTACAAATCGCAACCACCCTGGTCCCAGCCATTCTCGCTGCGGTTATCGCAACGCATGAAGAACAGGTAATGGCCATCGCCCGAAATAGTTTGTGCTGATTCGTGATGCAGTGTATTGGGTGGTGAGCCCATATTGCGGGCGGTAAACCAGCCACCACAGCTATCTACGTGCGATGTATAGAAGTCATCATCAATGCCATTCAGCCGGCGGGTAAAGAAAAGATTGAGCGTATCGGCCGTAAGGCACGGGTACATTTCAGGCTCCGGCGTATTGATGCGGATGCCCATATTACGTGGCGTATCGGGCAGCGGTTGTGCCAGTGCCTGGCGCATGAAATAGGCTTGTTCGCGCAACAATGTCCAGTTATTGCGCTCCTTCACCGTGCCGAAGCTATTGATGATTTGCAGGGCTACATTGGGCTCATAGTTTGATAAATAACTTTTGGCTAAAGGCAACGCAAACAGCTTAGCACCATTACGGCAATTGTTGGATGCATCTTTAAATACCTGCACGGCCTGTGCATACTTATGGTCGCGGAAATACCATTCGCCCAGCGCACTGTAGGCATCGGCAAAGGTTTTATCCTGCCGTATAGCATCGGTCATGTGCGCTATGGCTTTTGCCTTGTCTTTCTTCAGCATGAAGGCCATCGCTTTTTCATAGCTTTTCTGGGCAGCATCATTGAGCTGCCCGTATATAGGCAATGCCTTCAAAATGAAACATAGAAAAACAATATATTTCAAGCGCATGGGGACTGAAAGTACATAAAAATAATAAAGCGAACCGATGCTACATAAATCCGAACTTCGTATTTTCCAAGGCAGAGATAAAGTATGAATACAACGATAATATGTCCTAACTGCGCGCACGAGTTTGAGCCGAACGATGCCATACGCGACGAGGTAGAGAAAAAACTACGCTCGCAGATGGTGGAATGGCAGCGCAAAAAGGAGGACGAGTTTAAACGGAAAGAGGCTGAGCAGGCTGCGCATATGGAGCAACACATACGCAAGCAGGTAGCGGGCGATTTTGAAGTGCAGATGAAACTACTGCAGCAATCGAATGCAGAGAATGAATATAAACTGAAAGCTGCCCGCGAAAAAGAACTGGAATTTATAAAGAAGGAGCAGGAGATCATCAGCAAGGAAAAAGAGCTGGACCTGAAGCTGCAGCAGATGTTGCTGGATGAACGGGTGCGCCTTACCGAAACCATACGCAGGGAAGAAGATGAACGCAATAAGCTGAAAGAACACGAGCACCAGCTAAAACTGAAAGAGCTGGAAAAACAGCTGGAAGACCAGAAGAAACTGACTGATGAAATGCGCCGTAAGCAGGAGCAAGGCTCTATGCAGTTGCAGGGCGAGGTGCAGGAACTGATACTGGAAGATATGTTGCGTGGCTCCTTCCCGTTTGATATGGTGAACGAAGTGGGTAAAGGGGTGCGGGGTGCCGACTGTATACAAACGGTGCGCAACAGCTTTGGACAGGAATGCGGTAAAATTATTTATGAAAGCAAACGCACTACTAATTTTGGTGGCGACTGGATAGAAAAGCTGAAAGCCGATATGCGCAGCCAGGGGGCTGACGTTGCCGTGCTGGTAACACAGGCCATGCCGAAAGATATGGATTGCTTTGGGGAGAAAGATGGCGTGTGGGTATGTACCTTCGGCGAGGTGCGCGCGCTGACAACAGTGCTGCGCGACCTTATCATACGTGTGTACAATGCATCGAAAAGCCAGGAGAATAAGGGTGATAAGATGACGCTGCTATACAACTATCTTACCAGCAGCGAATTTTCAGAGCAGTGGAGTGCAATACGCGAGGGCTTCCTGTCTATGCGTATGTCGATAGTAAAAGAACGTGAGCAGATGGAAAAGCTATGGAAGGCGCGTGAGAAACAATTAGAAAAAGCATTGCTGAATGCAGCCAATATCAAAGGCTCTATAGAAGGTATATCGGGCATGGACCAGATAAACCTGAACCTGATATCGGACAATGACAGTTACCTGCTGGATTAATATCTCAACCAATAAAGGATATAAAAAAAGCCCCGCAATTTGCGGGGCTTTGTATTAAGCATAATGTTGTGTTATTGTAGTACTACCTGTTTGGCGACACGGCTGCCATCGGCAGTTTGCAGTGATATATGGTAGGTGCCCTTAGGCAGTGACGACATATCGAGCGTTGTATTTACAGTGTTGTTTGCAGCAGTAACTTCTTTAACTGCTACTAATGTGCCTAACATATTGTAGCATTTGATGGTAGCAATAGCTGTTTTGATGCCATTTACTTTAATGTTTACCAAACCGGTAGACGGGTTAGGGAAAACATCAAGTGATTGCGCATTGGCAACACCATTTACGCCCACACTGAAATACTGGAAAGTAGAAATATCTGAACAGGTAGAAATAGAACCTGTTACACTATAAATACCTTCTTGTGTTGGTATCAGTGTATCGTCTTCAGCACCCGGTATTTCTACGTTGTTAAAGCGCCATACATATTTTTCGCAAGGCGTGCCTGATGCGTACAGCGTATCGCCCCATTGTTTGATGGCTATGCGCACGGCATCTACTACAAATACTTCTTTGCTAAAAGACCTTGGGCCAGATGTTAAGCCCTGGTCGCAATGCAGTGTAACCGTTTGCAGGCCTTTTTTACTCATGGTTTGAGAGAAACCGTTATTGGCCAGTGCTGTCTGCGAGTTGGCAGGCAGTGAATAAATGTTACTATACCTGTAAATGCAGGTATCTGAATAGCTGGAACCAAACAGGTGCAGTTGGTTGTTATGCCATACAGGGCAAGAAAATGCTATTTTGCTGCCATCAATGCTGAATTTGCCCAGGTCGGTAGCTACAGGTGTGTTGGTAATACCATTCCTGAAGGATACTTTGGTTACCCTGCTGCTTTCGTTAGTTATCAATGCATACAAATCATTTTCATCAGCTATGATGCTGATAGAGCGTGGGTTGAACAGCCTGTTATTAGGATTACCAAGCGATATGGCGGCAGGGCTGTTGTTTTTCAGGTTTGAACTGAAGCTGAAACGTGTAAGGTTGCCGTTGCCGATGTTTACCACCAGCATATACCATGCGCCATTATCATTCAGCAGTGAAAAATTTATCGGGGCATTTACGGCACCGAAATTACTGATGGTGGTCATAGTAGGCACGTTGGTAAGAGAGGTGCCAAAATCGAGCCGGGCGATGTTGTTGCCACCAAAACCCTGCCTGTTTGCCACGAAGCCCAGCCATTCGCTGCCAAATTTTACCAGTGTTATCTGGTAGCCATAAGCAAAAGGCGAGGTTACCTCAGTAGCCGTTGGCGTATTAGTCAGTGAGTTGCCAAAGTTCAGGCGTATCAACCTTTTATTGCGGGTAATGAACCCATACCAGCTGCCGCCATCCTGTGCTATATCCAGGCCTATACAGCTATCGCCCAGTACACCACCCAGGTCGCCCAGGTTGGTAGTAGAAGGGGTAGAAGTAGGGTTTGAACCGAAATCCATACGTATCAGTTCACCATCGTTTTCTACCACGAAGCCATAGTAGTTGCCTGCTTCCGGCTTGATGACCATACCACGTGGCTGCTCCAGGTCGCCTTTCTGCAGCACTTTTGTAGCGCTCATACCCATAGGGCTGGTGTAGATGGTATCCGGTGCCCAGGCATACGTCTTGGCACTATATGAAGTGGTAAACGTAACAGGCGTACCCAGGCACACCGTATCGGGTCCATTTATCTGGGCATTTGCTACCGTTCCACACAATATCAAAAGAAATGCTAAGTATAGTTTTTGCATATCGGGACTAATTTTTAGGTACATGAAAGTAATGTTATTTCTTAATATAAGAAAGGATTTTGCGCCGTTTTCTTAAAGTCGGCCCACATTTCCTGTACAATTTCGGCTGCAGGTTTTATATCCTTTATCATACTGCTTACCTGCCCTATTTCCAGCTCGCCTTCCTGCAAGTCGCCTTCAAACATGCCTTTCTTTGCCCTGCCGCGCCCTAAAAGCAGCTCCAGTGCGGTTTTATCAGCCCCTGCTTCTTCGGCGGCTATTACTTTTTTGTAAAAGTCATTTTTAATGAGCCGTACAGGTGTCAGGTCTTTCAGGGTCAGCACGGTATCCCCCTCACCGGCGGCTACTACCGCTTCTTTAAATGCCATATGGCTTGATGCCTCCGGCGTGCATACAAAACGGCTGCCCACTTGTACACCTTCGGCACCCAGGGCCATCATGCTATACATGGCGCGGCCGCTGCCAATGCCCCCTGCTGCTATCAGCGGTATGCTGATGGCTTCGCGAACGGCAGGGATGAGACAGAGCGTGGTGGTTTCTTCACGTCCATTGTGCCCGCCGGCTTCAAAGCCTTCAGCCACCACGGCATCTACACCGGCCTCCTCGCACTTGCGTGCAAATTTGGCGCTGGATACCACGTGCACCACCGTGATACCGTTTTCTTTCAGCTTGCCCGTCCATGTTTTAGGGTTGCCGGCAGATGTGAAAACAATGGGTACTTTTTCTTCCAGTATGATGGCAATGTGTTTATCAATATCGGGGTATAGCAATGGCAGGTTGACGGCAAATGGCTTGTTGGTTGCCTGCTTGCACTTCTGTATATGCTCGCGCAATACATCTGGGTACATGCTGCCCGCACCTATGATGCCGAGGCCGCCAGCATTGCTCACGGCTGCTGCCAGCCGCCAGCCCGATGCCCATATCATACCCGCTTGTATGATGGGGTATCGGATGCCGAAAAGTTGTGTTATCCTGTTATCGAATGCCTGCTGGCCTTCTGTAAATTTTCCTTCGAAAAGCATTGCTTAAGATGGGGAAATATGATTAAGACTTTTTCTTGTAAAACAGTGTATTGGCATTTTCCGGGGCAAATACCGTAGCTGCTGTTTCCTGCAGGTAGGCTGCGGTAACGGCGTTGTATTTATCCCATTCGGTATTGATGAGGGCGGCATCGCCCAGCAACTCATAAAATGCCAGGTTGTTGGCGCGCGATAGCAGGGTCATATCTTCGAAAGTGATCATAGCCTCTATCTTGTTCTTTGCTTTTGCCAATTCCTCTTCTGTTACGCCACCGCTTACCAGTTTAGCTATTTCGGCATCTACGGCAGCATTGGCTTGTTCCAGTGTTTTGCCCTCTACTATTTTACCTTCTATTACCAACAGGCCGGGATCGGTGCTGCCGGTGTGATAGCAACTGATATTGCTGAACAGTTGTTGTTCCTTTACCAACCTTTGATACAGGCGCGATGAGAAGCCGTTACCCATTATCTCGGTTATCAGGTCGGCAGCATAGTAGCCGGGCGACATGCGGCCTTCCATATGCCATGCTTTATACAGTGCATCCAGTGGTACATCCGCCTCATGCACTTTCATCCTGGCTTGTGTTTGCTTCGGTTCTGCCGGTAAAGAGCGGTTATACTTTTCGCCCGCAGGGATGCCGCCAAACCATTTTTCGGCCAGTTGCTTTACCTGTTCAGTCGTTACATTGCCTGCTACACACAGTATGGCATTAACCGGGCGGTAATGTTTGTAAAAGAAAGCCTTTACATCGTCCAGCTGCGCTTCTTCAATATGCTTTAGTTCCTTGCCTATCGTCATCCAGCGGTAGGGGTGCGTGGTATAGGCCAGCGCGCGCAGGTGTTCCCAGGTATCCCCATAAGGCTTATTGATATAATGTTCTTTAAACTCTTCGCATACCACCTTGCGCTGCACATCCAGGCTCTTTTCACTGAAAGCCAGCGCATTCATACGGTCGCTTTCCAGCCAGAAGGCCGTTTCGATATTGGCAAGCGGCAGTTGTATGTAATAGTTCGTTATATCGTTGGTAGTGTATGCATTATTCTCACCCCCTGCCATCTGCAGTGGTTCATCATATTCGGGAATGTTTTCAGAGCCACCAAACATCAGGTGTTCAAAGAGGTGGGCAAAGCCGGTGCGTTCGGGGCTTTCGTCCCTTGCTCCTACATCATACAGCACATTCACGGCTACCATAGGGGTAGTATCGTCCTTGTGTACCAATACACGTAATCCATTATCCAGCGTAAATCGTTCGAAGTGCAACATGAGTCTGTCAGAAAAACCTCAAAGTTAATGGTTTGGGGTTATCGTTTATCAATGCACTTAATCCCCTTCCATATCTTCCCACAGCATTGATGCAAGGCCTTTTCTTGCCGGCCCTGTCAGCAGTGTGCCATTGCAACTGAAGCGCGAACCATGGCAGGGGCAGTCCCAGCTTTTCTCTGCATTGTTCCACGCAACGAGGCATCCCGCATGCGGGCATACAGGGTCTAACGCATGTATTTTACCATTATCGTCTTTATACAAGGCCACTTTCTTGTCTTCCCATTTGGCCAGTACCGCATCACCCGGAGCTAATTCGGCTAACTGGCTTACTTTCTCGTAGCTGAAACGCATGCCTATAAACTTGCTAATGACATCAGCATTCTCTTTCACAAATTCTTTAAAGCCTGCTATGGGCTTGATGCGTGATGGAGATAACAGATCGGCATACATGTTAGGTTGTTCCATCAACAAGTCGCAAAGGATGATGCCTGCCAGTGAACCGAGTATCATACCGTTTCCGGAATACCCTGTAGCGGTATAGGTATCTGTATGGCCGGGTAGCAGGCCTATATATGGCAACCCATCTGCGCTATTGAAGTATTGCGAAGACCATTTGTAGTCTATGGAATCTATATCGTATAGGTTATGCAGGTAGGCCTCCAGTTCGCGAAAGCGTTCCTGTGTGTTGACATCATCACCTGTTTTATGGTCGCAACCACCGGCGATAAGATATTTTTTACCATCTACTTCCTGTGTGCGGAAATAGTGATAAGGATCTTTCAAGTCGTATATAAGCCCTTCGGGATATTCGCCTGAGCGTAAAGTGAAAGCTGCTGCATAACTGCGGTAAGGTGCACACCTGAAGTGTAGCAGGTTGACACCCGGTGGTATGTGCGTGGCATACACCAGCTTGCGTGCCTTTATTTCTCCCAGCGATGTTTCGGCAGTAAAGTACTCGTCGTGGGTAGTGCTGTTCACCATGCAGTATTGCAGTAATACACCACCTTCCTGTTCATATGCCTTGGCAAGACCGTAGATGTATTTTGTAGCATGCAACTGCGCCTGCCTTTCTATCCTGCACGCTTTACGGTATGTAATAGGTGTAGGTGCGATTGGCGTAAAGTCTGCACCTATGCCGGCGCGGTTGGTGGCTTCTGCTAACTGCTCAAGCGCCTGTTGTTCCTGGATGGTTTCGGCTATAAAAAAAGCTGGGCGATAGGAAAAATCACAGTCGATATTATATTGTGTGATCAACTTTTCTATCATCACGAGGGATTCATTAAGTGCCATGGCTATATGCTGCGCAGCGGCTTCGCTAAAGTTATTTTCTATAATATCATAGGAACTATCGAGGGTAGTATTGAGGTGTGCGGTAGTGCCACCTGTGGTGCCAAACCCTATATTGTGCGCCTCTGCCAATACACATTTTTTGCCTGACTGTTGCAGTAATAAGGCAGTTGTAAGACCGGTAATGCCGCCCCCTACTATCAGTACATCATATATTTCATTTCTATTCCATTGGTTGACAGGTTGATATTGTTCCATGCCATGTTGCCATAGGCTTTCCATGTTTCCATCGCGTTTCATACGGGGCTTTTTGATACGCCTTACAGGATAAAAAACCCTGCCATAGTGCCAATAAAAAAACCCGCCGATTGGCAGGCTTTTTTAAGTGTTTTTGTTATTCCATCTTTTCCGATGTGCTGTTGGCTTTTTCTTTTTCTATCCTGCCCCTCCTTATAGGGTTAGCAGTATTGGCGGCATATTCCCGGCGCTGGCGCAGCAGGTCTATAGCCTGGAACAAGGCTTCGCGGAAGGATGAAGGGTCGGCAATATTCTGCCCTGCTATATCGAATGCCGTTCCATGGTCGGGCGATGTACGGATGGCGGGCAAGCCTGCCGTGTAGTTCACGCCCTCGCCATGTGCTATGGTCTTAAAAGGTATCAGCCCCTGGTCGTGGTACATAGCCAGCACGGCATCGAACTGAAGAAAGCTGCTGCGTGCAAAGAACGCATCGGCACTGTAAGGGCCATATACTAAATGTCCCTGTTGCTGCAGGGTTTCAATAGCAGGCTTTATTACTGTTTCATCTTCATTGCCTATCTGGCCGCCATCGCCGGCATGCGGGTTCAGGCCCAGTACGGCTATTTTAGGCTTATCTATGCCAAAGTCTTTAATAAGGCTTTCTTTTAAAATGCCCAGCTTGGTTAGTATCAGTTCTTTGGTAATAGTATCGGCCACCTTAGCTACGGGTATATGTTCTGTAACCAGTGCTACACGTAGGTTGTCGGTATAAAGCATCATTACCACATCCTTTGCGCCAAATTTATCTTTCAGGAAAGGTGTATGCCCGGTGTATGGAAAATCGGCAGATTGCGTATTGTTCTTATGTATCGGTGCCGTAACGATGGCATCCAGCTCACCATCTTTCAGGCATTGTGCAGCCACCTGTAAAGAGCGCACTGCATATTTACCACTCAACTCTGTAAGTACGCCGGGTTGCAGGGGCACCTCTTCTTCCCAGCAGTTGAAGATGTTTACCTGTTTAGGGTTCAGCTTGGTCAGGTCTTTAGTGCTGGTAAAGTTGAACGGGTGTTCAGTATTGGCACTTTTCCTGTAAAAATTGATAACCTTATTAGAAGCAAATACCACAGGGGTGCACAGGTCCAGTATGCGGTTATCAGACAGTGTTTTGATGATAACCTCCGGGCCTATGCCATTCAGGTCGCCGGTAGTGATGCCTATAATTGGTTTTTCTGTATGAGGTTGCATGGGCAATTTTCTATTGTCTTAAAAAAATTATGCTTTACCGTAGTGCGCCAGGAAATCGAGCAGCATGCGCATGCCATAGGCTGTGCCGCCTGCCGGCATATAGTGGCGCTTAGACGTAGCAAATGATACGCCTGCTATATCAAAGTGCATCCACGGATAGTCTGTAAAATACTCGAGGAATTTGCCGGCCGTGATGGCACCACCCGATGGCCCGCCTACGTTTTTCAGGTCAGCTATTTCAGATTTTATCAAGTCGCCATATTCTTCCCACAGCGGGTATTCTACCAGGCGTTCATACTGGCGGTTGCCGCTATCGCGCAGTGCCTGTTTTGTATCATCACCGGCAGTACCCATGCACACAATACCATGCTCGCCTACTGCTACCGAAGCAGCACCTGTGAGTGTAGCAAAGTCTACCACCAGCTCCGGTTTATAACGTTTGGCCCAATGTAGTGCATCGGCCAGTACCAGGCGGCCTTCGGCATCTGTATTCAGCACTTCTACAGAAGCACCGCTGTACATGGTTATCACATCTCCCGGTGTATAGGCGTCTTCGCCGGGACGATTATCGGTAGCCGGCACCAGTGCTATGATATGTAGCGGCAGTTTCATTTTTGCAATGGCATACATAGCGCCACTTACCAATGCAGCGCCGCTCATATCGCTTTTCATGCGGTCCATAGATGCTGCCGTAGGCTTCAGGCTAAGGCCGCCCGTATCGTACACGATGCCTTTACCTATCAATACTATGGGTTTTTTATTGATAGCCTTTGCAGGCTTGTATTCCATTATAGTGAAAGTAGGGGGCTGTATGCTGCCACGGTTTACCGCCAGTATGCCACCCATCTTTTCCTTCTGTATCTGTGCTTTGTTCAGCACCGTTACTTTAAAGCCTGCTTCTTTGCCCAGTTGTGCTATCTCTTTAGATAGCTGTGTTGCGCTAAGGTAATTGAGCGGCTCATTTACCAGCGTACGTGCACGGTATATAGCCTCGTTGATGTATGTAAGCTGGTTCAGCTCTTTTACAGTTATCGAGTGTTTATCAAACGATATGGAGCTAAGTGTATGTGTTATTTTTTTTGCATCACTGCGATATTTCGTAAACTGGTAGTTAGCTAGTGATATGCCTTCTGCCATCGCATAAGCAGCATTGGCAGTAGCGCTCAGGCTGGTGATGGTAATATCCGCCAGTTTATGCTTCTGGAAGATAGCCTGCCATTGTGCACCTGCTTTACGGCAGGTTTCCGTAGCTATCCATTCGGTAGCTTTGGGCTTCAGCAAATAGATGAATACAAAATGGCCATACTGGTTGATGGTTATCTGCACATCCTCCTTTTTAATAGCTTCTTCTGCGTATTTCAGTTCTGCGGCACTGAGTGCTTTTATCTGCTGCAAGGCCTTTGCATCATCTATTATATACAGGTTGTTTTTTCCTGTGCTTTTCTGAACTATCTTGAAATTCATTGGCTGTATTGTCAAATTAAGGTGCAAAGTTATACTTAAGCACGATAGTTTGATAAGTTTAAAACTAACTTTGGCATTCGCATAGAGGATGTATAAAGATTAATTTCAATAATAACATTTTGTCGCAACCATACACTTTAAAGAAAAGCCTGGGCCAGCACTTTCTGCATGACGAGAATATGTGCCGAAAGATTGTGTCGCAATTGACGGATACAGAAGGTACACAACTGCTGGAAATAGGCCCCGGTGGCGGTGCCATAACCAAGTACCTGATAGAGCTGCCGGGTGTGGAGTACAAAGCCATAGAGATAGATACCGAAAAGGTGGAATACCTGAAAAAGACCTACCCGGTATTGCAAGACAAGATCATAGAAAAAGATATACTAAAAGCTGATGCACCTTTTGAAGGGCAGTTCAGCATCATTGGTAATTTTCCATATAATATTTCATCGCCCATCCTCTTTAAAGTGCTGGACTGGGAGCCGCAGGTAGATGAAGTGGTCGGCATGTTTCAGAAAGAGGTAGCGCAGCGCGTGGCCTGCAAAGAAGGCTCTAAGACCTATGGTATACTCAGCGTACTGATGCAGACTTTCTTTGATGTGGAGTACTTGTTTGATGTGCATGAAAACTGCTTTACGCCACCACCGAAAGTAAAGAGTGGTGTCATCAGGCTGAAGAATACCCGAAACCCGCACCAGATAGATAATAAGCGTAAGTTCATCAACCTGGTGAAGGCAGCCTTCAACCAGCGACGCAAAACGCTGCGCAATGCATTGAAAGGCACCTTGCCACCCGAAGCACTTACCGATAAGATATTTGATAAAAGAGCCGAGCAGCTATCCGTTGCCGATTTTGTATCACTGCACAAGCAATTTCAGCCATGAGCCAACACAGGAAAGTACTCATTGCCGCACCTGTACACCGTATACTTACCGACTGGCTGACAGCCAATGGTTATGAATGTATGGTACAAGAGCAAATAACGCAACAGCAGGCTTTCGACCTGATACGCAACTGCTCGGGCGTCATCACATCTACCCGCCTGCAACTGAACCGCGAACTGATAGACAGTGCCCCGATGCTGGAATGGATAGGCCGAATGGGCAGTGGTATGGAAGTGATAGATGTGCAGTACGCACAGGCTAAAGGCATCAATTGCTTCAGCAGCCCGGAGGGTAATGCCAATGCAGTGGCCGAACATGCACTGGGTATGCTGTTAAGCCTCAACAAGCGCATTATAAAAAGCAGCAATGAAGTGAGGCAAGGACAGTGGCTGCGCGATGAGAACAGGGGGGTGGAGTTGGATGGCAAATCGATAGGTATCATAGGCTTTGGCCATACCGGGCGTGCATTTGCCAAGAAGCTGATGGGCTTTGATGTACAGATAATGGTGTATGATAAATACAACCAGGAAGACTACCCAAAATATGTATCGAAAGCATCGCTGGAAGACATATGGCAGGATGCAGATATTATTAGTTTTCATGTGCCATTGCAGGAAGACACTTACCATTACGTGGATGCCGCATTTATTGAAAAAATGCGCAAGCCTTTCGTCATCATCAACACATCGCGGGGAATTGTAATAGATACGTATGCATTGTGGGATGGATTGCAGAAAAAAAAGATACGTGGTGCCTGTATTGATGTGTGGGAAGAAGAACCATTAAGCAAGATGAGTGAAGAAATGAGGGCGTTGCTTGATAAGATTGCCAACCGCCCGGAAGTAGTGCTGACGCCACATATAGCTGGCTATAGCTATGAGGCGATATATAAAATGAGCAAATCTTTGCTGAGCAAAATTGTCATACATGGGTAAGTTGTATGCGTAACTACGATAATATAAGGAAAACAAACATTAATCTGACAAAAATTATTACCTCCCGTAGTACTTTTAACAGAAGTTTTTATCTTTACCGTTCATTTGGTTAATAATTTATTAATGCAGGATATGACACGTTCACTACGTTATTTATTCCTTTTGCTGTTTTTAGGCGTTGCAGGCACGGCCATGGCACAGTCTGGTGCCATTACCGGTAAGGTACTGGATGAAAGAAAGCAGCCCATTCTTGGTGCTATAGTAGAGGTAAGCCAGGGTGGCTTGCCTAAAGGCGGTACAGCAACAGACGAGGATGGTAACTACCTTATCAAACCGCTGAACCCCGGTCGTTACGACGTTAAGATCTCTTATGCTTCTTACAAAACCAAGCTGACAAAAGAAGTTATCGTTAGTCCGGACAAGACTACTGCCCTGAATGCAGACCTGGAATTGAACCAGAAAGAACTGGATGAAGTACAGGTAGTAGCCTACAAGGTGCCGCTGATCGATCCGTTTGAAGAAAAGAAGATCATTACTTCAGAAGAGATCGAGAACATGCCTACGCGTAATACATCCTCAGTAGTATCAACTAATGCGGGTGTATACCAAGCTACGGAGGGCGGTGCTTTGAGCTTGGGCGGTGCCCGTAGTGAAGGTACTGCATATATCATTGATGGTATACGTGTATACGGTAGCAGGGGTACAAACCTTGCTCAAAATGCGATAGATCAGGTAGAGGTGATGACATCTGGTCTGCCTGCAAAATATGGTGATGCATTGGGTGGTGTTGTAAACATTACTACAAAAGGTGTTTCTGAAAGGCTGGATGCAGGATTGCTGCTTGAAAAATCAGTGGACGGTTACGGTCACAACCTGGTAAACTTTAACCTATCTGGGCCATTGTTCAGTAAGAAGGATAGCCTTAAAAATAAAAAGCCAATTGTTGGCTTTAGGTTAGATGGTGACTTTTATTATGATAAAGACAGAAGGCCTTCATATTACCCTAATTTGAAAGTAAAAGATGATGTATTGCAACGGGTTCAGGATCGCCCGCTTGTAACGCTGGCCAACCAAAGCGGTGCACCCGTATTCAGGCCTGCGACTGAAATGTTGCGCGCTGATGATTTTGAAACCACTAAACAACGTGTAAATGCAGCCGTGATAGAAGGCCGCTTAAATGGCAGGTTGGATTTCCAATTGGCAGATAACCTGAACTTGACAGCTGGTGGTACATTTAGCTATTCTAAGGCTAAATCCTATAGTCGTGCCGGCTCATTATTTTCTTCTGAAGCATTTCCTGATATACAACAATATACCGGCCGTGGTTTCCTTCGTTTAACACAAAGATTTGGTAAATCTCAAGTAGCTCCAAATGAGAAAAAACCGTTGATCAGTAATGCATACTATACTATACAAGCTGACTACCAAAAAGAATATCAGAATATACAGCATCCTGATTTTGGACGCGACATATTTAAATATGCTTATGTAGGAAAATTTTACAATGAATATATATCATTCTATGGACCTGGTGTTGATGATAGTACAGGTTTAACCGGAATTAAATTGATAGCAGATAGGCTTTCTACAAAAGTAAATTATGAAAGGTCTGATCTGAACCCGGTACTCGCAAACTATACATCACAATACTTTAATGAAGTAGGTTACACCCCAAGCAGTCTTGCTCAAATACTTGGTCAAGGTAGTATCGTGAATGGTTATTTGCCTCAAAGCACTTATAGTCTATTTACAAACGTAGGTACTACTCTTAATTCATACAGCTATGCTAATGTTGACCAAATAGCAGTTGATGTGAATGCTTCTTTTGACCTGCAACCCGGCAAAACAAGGCACCAAATAGAATTTGGTCTGTATTATCAACAACGTGTTGAGAGGGGGTATAGCGCAGCTAATAGTTTAGGGGGTACTAATATCTGGCAATATGCGCGTCAGTTGACCAATAAACACATTTCTCTTGATTTTGCTAATCCTCAGTTTATAGTAGGTGGTAAGACTTATACAAGGGCTGATGTAGAAGCAGGATTGGTTTCTCCTTCTCCTTTCGATACGATCTATTACAATAGAGTGGATACCGGTTCTCAATCTACTTTTGATATGAACCTGAGAAAAAAACTGGGTGCTGGTAAAACAGATTACATAGATGTTGATAATTATGATCCTTCTATGTTCTCTCTGGATATGTTCTCTGCAGATGAACTGCAAAACAGTGGTAACCCATTTGTTAGCTACTACGGTTATAATTACCTTGGTAAGAGGCAAACTGGCCAGGTTAATTTTAATGATTTCTTTACTAAAAAAGATGCAAACGGTAACTATACTCGCGATCTGGGCGCTTATCGTCCTACGTATATCGCTGGTTATGTACTGGATAAATTCCAATTTAAAGATATCAACTTTAATATAGGTCTCCGTATAGATCGTTTTGATGCCAATACAAAAGTATTGAAAGACCCTTATTCTTTGTATGCTGTCAATACAGCTGGACAGATTAGCAATGATATGATCAATGAAAATGGATCTGTTCCTGCGAATGTTGGTGAGGATTATGTAGTATATGTAGATAACAACGCATCCAGCCGTAAAAAGATCATTGGTTATCGTAATGGTGATGACTGGTATGATTATAAAGGTAAATTGATAGAGGATCCTACTGTTTTAAAACAATACAGTGATGGCCGTGACCCTCAACCTTGGTTAGTAAATCCTACGGAAAACATCAGAGATAGTTCATTCAATCCTAATAACTCATTTGCTGACTATACGCCACAAGTGAATGTAATGCCTCGTTTGTCATTCTCATTCCCAATATCTGATCAGGCATTATTCTTTGCACACTATGATGTACTAGTACAAAGGCCTCTGGAAGGTGTGTATGCTACAGCAGCAGATTATTACTGGTTGACTACCAATGCTCAACAGGTTATAAATAACCCGAACCTGAAATCTACAAAAATGTTTGACTATGAAGTAGGTTTTAAACAAGCGCTGACTAAACAATCTGCGATCACGATTACTGGTTTCTATAAGGAGCGTAAAGACATGATCCAGATCCGACCATACTTGTATGCATGGCCTACCACTTACTACACTTATGGCAACAGGGATTTCTCGACTACTAAAGGTTTGACGTTAGCTTACGATTTGCGCCGCGTTAATAATATACGCATGAATGTAGCTTATACCCTGCAATTTGCAGAAGGTACAGGTTCAAGCTCTTCTACAACACAAAGAAGTGGTATCGGCTCTGGCATCCTAGCAAACTTTATATCTGCTGGTTTGCCTAACTTAAGGTATGTTACCGTGTTAGATTACGATTCCCGTCACAACATTGTAACTACTATTGACTATCGTTATGCTGATAATGAAGGACCTATAGTAGGTGGTAGCCACATACTTCAAAATGCCGGTGTAAACTTTATCTTCCGTACCCGTAGCGGGGAACCATACACTAAGTTTGCACAACCGCTGCAAGTTAGTAATGTAGTAGAAGGTGGTGTAAATGGTTCTCGTCAGCCTTGGCACTACAACCTGGACATGAAGGTTGACAAAGATTTTAAAATAAGACTGCGCAAAGAAAAAGAAGGTGACTTGAGAAAAAGTCAGTTGTATGTAAATGCATTTGTACTGATTCAAAATCTATTGAATACAAAAGATATATTACCTGGTGGTTTGAATGGCTATACGGGCCGGCCGGATGATGACGGTTACCTGGCATCACCTCAAGGTCAGACCAATGTGCAATTGCAAACGAACCCAGCCTCTTACATAGATTACTATAATATGGCACTGATGAATCCTAATGTCATTAACTTGCCCCGCAGGATAAACGTTGGTTTGCAATTAAGTTTCTAAAAAATTATTGATATATAACTTCATAAGTTATGATGCGTAAGAATAATAAAATAGGTTTAGCGTTTACAATGCTTGCTATTGCTGGCTTGGCAGTTCAGGCAAACGCGCGCCCAAACATTAATAGCGCTCCCAAGAAAACATCTACAGGGGGTCAACTAAAAACTACTGCTGCCAGTTGTAGACCTGCAGAGGCTTCTATAGACCTTGATATCAACAACGTACGCGCCAAACTGATGACAGGGGGTGATATGTGGTGGGATATTGGTACTGCGGAAGCCCGTTACGAAGTACCTAAAAATAGCAAGAAAAACTCCCTATTTGCAGGCTCCGTATGGATTGGAGGCTACGACCAACAGGGACAGCTAAAGGTAGCTGCACAAACATATAGGCAGGATGGTAATGACTATTGGCCCGGGCCTTTGGATGCATCTGCTTCTGTAACAGATGCAGATTGCTCTCAGTGGGATAGGTTCTGGAAAGTGAACAAGGCAGATATCAACAGGTTTCGCGATCTGGCAGATAAATCTACAGCGAATGATCCGGCTTTTGATGTAATAAAGCAATGGCCTGCAAAAGGTAATGAAGATGCTGTCGGAAGAAACGGTGAAAGCCTCAACCTGGATAACAATCCGAATGAATATGCTCCATTCGTAGACGTCGCAGGTCCCAATAATGGCCCTGCCGATGGGCTTTATCAATGGGAGTCAGGCGACTATCCACTTATTACGGGCGACCAGTATATCTGGTGGGTATTTAATGATAAGGGTAACGTAAAACAACAATCTCAGACAGAAGGGATTGGTATAGAGGTGCAGGCAAGTGCATTTGCCTTCTCTTCAAAAGACTTCCTGAACGATGCGACCTTCTATAACTATCGCCTTATAAACAGGAGCAACCTAAGACTTGATAGCACTTATATCGCTACATGGACAGATGCCGACTTAGGTTACTACCTGGATGACTATATAGGTTGTGATACAAACCGTGGTCTTGGTATACTGTATAACGGTAAAAGTCAGGATGGTGATGGTAGTACAAACAGCTATGGTACAAGAATACCAATGGTTGGTATTGACTTCTTTAAAGGCCCTAAACGCCCTGTAGATTCAGGTGGTGGAAAGATTGGCTATCAAGAACTGAAGATGGAATCATTCACATATTATAACAATGATAATAGTGTGATTGGTAACCCTAACAATGGTGCACAGATATATAACTATATGACGGGCTCTATCAGAAATGGTCAAAGGTTTAGTAACGACTTTTCAGGTCCTGTAGTATCAAGAGCTTATGGTGCAGGTTTCCCAACTACACGCTTTGTGTTCTTTGGCGATCCGGATAAACCAGAATGGTCTGAATGTTATTGTCAGAACCCACCGGCCGACCGTCGTTTCGTGCACTCATCAGGCCCTTTCGTTCTGGAGCCTGGTGTGGTAAACGATATCACAATTGGTGCTGTATGGGTATCTGATGCAGGGGGCTGTCCTACTACGAGCTTTAAGAAAATACGTGTAGCCGATGATTTGGCACAAGGTTTATTCGATAATAACTTCCAAACCATCGAAGGTCCCGAAGCTCCTCGCATGGAAGTAAGAGAGCTGGACCGTAAATTGGTATTTTATCTGGTGAATGATGCTGCAAGTAACAACTTCCGTGAGCGTTACGGAAGGGATACCGCTGCGAAGTACCGTGTATCTTCTGTTAAAGCAGCTAAGTATGTAAGAACTGCTGATTCGCTGTATAAATTTGAAGGTTATCGTGTATTCCAACTTAAAAATAGCCTGGTTCAACCGGCACAGATATTTAATGACAGAGGTGAGTTGAATACCGATCTTGCTGCGGAAGTATTCCAATGTGATATTAAGAATGGCATCACCCGTATCATAAATTATGAGAAGAATACCGATGTTAGTGACTCTACATATGTGCCAATTATTAAAGTAGTAGGTGCGGATAGTGGATTGAGCCATAGCTTCCAGTTGACACTTGACCAGTTTGCAACAGGCAATGAAAAACGTTTTGTAAACTACCGTAGCTACTATTTCGTTGCTGTAGCATACGCGTATAACAATTTTGCTGAATTTGACCCTAAGAAGGATGATTCGACCCAGGATGTAGCCTATATTGAAAGCTCACACGGTGCAGGTGGTACACCTATCAAAGTGGTCACTGCAATGCCGAACCCTGCTAATGGCGATATGGGTACTGTATTGAACTCTGCATATGGTGATGGTATCATCATTAAAAGGATAGAAGGTACCGGTAATGGCCATAACAATCTGCAACTCTCTGATGAGTCTGAAAAAGAAGCACTGTTTGGTATGAATGCTTATGATTCTACCGGGCAAAATGCAGTATTTGTACACCAGTCTGTACAGCCAACATATCAGGCAGGTAAAGGCCCTCTTGATATAAAAGTTATCGACCCTGTTAAAGTACCTGCAGCCAACTGGGAACTGTATATTATGGGCAACAACCAGCCGAATGCAGAGAATGGTATAGATTCCTTTGGTTCGTGGAAACTTGTAAATGTAGATAACGGTGACACTATCTATACGGAGAATAACTACGGTATGGTTGGTTATAATGAGCAAATCATTGAGAAATATGGTTTGTCAGTTAACATCCAGCAATACAACAGGCCTGGTACAGATCAGGCCGGTACAAACGGATATATTACTTCAGACATCATATTTGCTGATCCTGCAAAACCATGGTTGGCCGGTGTGAATGATGGTGAATCCAGGGAATTAACAAACTGGATAAGGAGTGGCCAAAAAACGGATACCTATACAAGGTGTGATTATAATGATAGGATAGGTGTAGGTTATGATACCGTTCAGCGTTTTGAAAACCTGCTATCTAAATATGCTACTACACGTGCAACATGGGCACCATATACGCTGGCAGCTGAAACTGCTGATGATGATCGTGGGCAATGCGGTTTTGGTGTTGCTAAAAGAGGTACTATAATAGGCCTGTTCCCTGTACATAGTGTAGACGTGGTATTGACATCTGATAAGTCTAAATGGACACGCTGTGTAGTATTGGAAATGCAGGAATCTAAAGACCTTTCTGCTAATGGTACTGCTAAATTTGATTTGCGTAGCCATAGTAGTTGGAACATGGAGTATGATGGCAGTGGAAGACCGGTATATTCTACCACTCCAGGTGATACAGGTATGTCATGGTTCCCTGGTTATGCTATAAACCAGGAAACAGGTGAGCGTCTGAACATCGTATTTGGCGAGGATTCATGGCAAAAATCATTTGGTGGTGATGATATGATCTGGAACCCTTCGTCTCAGGTGTTGTCTAACTATGGAGAGGTATTATTCGGTGGTAAGCATTATATCTATATAACGAATTCAAGGTATGATTCATGCCGTTCATTCATAAATTCTTATGTGCAGCCATCTGTGTTAGCTAAAAATGCGGCGTATAAATCATTTATGTGGGTAGGCGTACCATTATTGAATTTCGGCTACCAGTACAAATCACTGGCAGAAGGGTTAGTGCCAACAGATGTTAGGATTAAGCTGCGTGTTGACCGTCCTTATGCTCAATACCTGAATCCATTCAAACTAAATGCTTCTGATGTAATACGTAATAATAAAAAGCCTTTGTATACATTCAACACAAGCGGTGTAGCTGCTACCCCGGTTAAGGATGTAGTGAATACGGACAGGCAAAAAATACTGGACAACATCAACATAGTACCAAATCCTTATTATGGTGCTTCAGGTTATGAAAATAACAGGCTGGATTCAAGGGTTCGTATCATCAATTTACCTCCGCGTGCAGTAGTAAACATCTATAGCGTAGATGGTACCTTGATACGCAGGCTTGAAAAAGATAACCCGAATGTATCTTATCTGGACTGGGATATCAGGAATATGAAAGGCTTGCAGATTGCCGGTGGTATGTACCTGATACATGTTGAGGCAAATGGCATAGGTGAAACAGTATTGAAATGGTTTGGCGCTATGCGTCCATTGGATATCATCACTTACTAATCTTTGAACAAATAGGGACCAGCCCCGGCTGGTCCCCCTATAATAAAATTGATTATAGAATTATGAAACAAATATCTACCAAGGCCGCATTAATTATATGTGCAATGGGATTATCTGTTCACGGATATGCAGGTAATAAAGACCGTAGCGGTCAGGCTGGTGCAGCAGAATTGATGATCAATCCATGGGGCCAAAGCACCGGTGTGTTTGGTTTGAATACGGCCAATGTAAAAGGTATAGATGCCCTAAAAACCAATATTGCTGGTTTGGCATTGTCTAATAAAACAGAAATAGCCGCTTCTCACACAATGCTGTTGCGCAGCGCTAAGGTTGCTGTTAATAACCTGGGTTTTGCACAAAAACTTGGCAATAGCGGCGTTTTGGGTGTGAACATTATGGCTATGACCTTTGGTGAAATTCCGATAACTGAGTATAACAACCCGGAAAAAACACTGGGTACTTATACACCTCAGTTCTTCAACTTCACATTGGGTTACGCTAAATCATTCTCACGCAGTATTCAGGCTGGCGTTGCTGCTACCTTCGTTTCTCAACAAATATCAAACGTAAAGGCAAGCGGCGCAGCATTTGAGGCCGGTATCCAATACGTTACAGGTAAGCGTGATAACTTCCACTTTGGTATCACTCTGCGTAATATTGGTACCAACATGCGAT
>DASWWE010000006.1:0-12675 GCA_036406055.1 Flavipsychrobacter sp.
CACAATTTCGTAATGGCTGCAACCGTCATTTTTTACCCTTCTGTTGCACTGCCTGCCTAAGCTGCTGGTATTAAATAAATATTACCGATACGCCTATTCTCGCCCTCCCCTTCCTGCTCATTGTTTTTAACAGTTTTATAATAACGTATGGTGATAAATTTGTTACACATAACCATATAAAAATAGAAACAAGGATATATATGAAATCAAGGATCATCCCCGTCATTCTTACAGCGGCGCTTACTTCGGTAGGTACTTTGTATGTAGCCGGCCGTTTCGCAGACCGCACCCCGTACTTTACTGCGCATGAAGCACCCAGCCATAACCAAAGCGCCTATGCAGCCTATACCGCCAACACCGGTGGCAGGATGGCACCCGCCGACTTCCAGTTTGCTGCCGAAAACTCGGTAAAAGCCGTCGTACATATTAAAACACAAACCAAGGCAAGGACGGTAGTAGTGCAAGACCCGTACGGCGATGATTTCTTCGGGCAATTATTTGGCCAAAGGCAATATTACCAGCCACCCCAGAAGGGTTCGGGTTCGGGTGTCGTTATTTCCCCCGATGGGTATATTGTAACCAATAACCACGTGGTAGCCAATGCCGATGAGGTGACGGTGACCTTTAACGATCGTTATACTGCTACTGCCAAGCTGATAGCTACCGACCCATCTACCGACATAGCTATACTGAAGGTAAACGAGAAGAACCTGCCCTACCTGGAGTTTGGTAATTCCGACGATGTGAAGCTGGGGCAATGGGTGCTGGCTGTAGGCTACCCGCTAACGCTGGATGCTACGGTGACTGCCGGTATTGTAAGTGCCAAAAGCCGTTCTATAGGTATCAACAGGTCGCAATCGGGCACGCCGGTAGAGTCATTTATACAAACCGATGCTGCTGTAAACCCAGGTAACAGTGGTGGTGCGCTGGTAAATACTGATGGCCAGCTGATAGGTATCAACTCTGCCATAGCCTCCCCTACAGGCTCATATGCAGGTTATTCATATGCCATTCCTGCTAATATAGTACGGAAGGTAACGAACGACCTTGTGGAATTTGGTAAGGTGCAGCGTGGTTTCCTGAGTGTATCGCTGATAGACCGGAAGATGGCCACACCCGAACAGCTCACCGCATTGGGCATAGACCGTACCGATGGTGTATTTATAAATGGTGTAGACCCCAGCCGTGGTGCCGGTAAGGCAGGATTGAAAAAGGGCGACTTCATTACCCATGTGAATGGCACACCGGTAGCTACCGAACCGCAACTACAGGAACAGGTAGCCCGCTATCACCCCGGTGATAATGTGAGTGTTACGTACCTGCGCAATGGTGTGAGCAAAACCGTAAGCGTACAGCTGACCACACTGGATGGTTCTACCAAAATGACGACCGAACCTACGCAACAGGTAGATAATACATTAGGAGCCTCTATGCGGGCATTAACAAGTGAAGAAAAAAATAAATATAACATAGGCAGCGGCGTGGTAGTCACCAATGTGGGCAAAGGCGCCCTTGCCAGTACCGAAATGCCCAATGGCTTTGTAATAACCAGCGTGAACGATGTGCCGGTAAAAAGTACCGAGGATATACAACGCATTATAGCCAACAGTAATGGAAATATACAGATAGGTGGTATACGCCCCGGCTACAAGGGTATGTATTATTATGGCATCCGTGGCCTGAAACAGGCAAGCGAAGAGTAAAAGTTTTTTAGTGCTTATATATAAAACAGAGCGCATATAGCTGTACCCGAAAGGGTATGGCTATATTGCTATAAAGGCGAAAGCTATTGCTGGCAACATAAAAAGAATTATTTTCAACCCCTTATTGCAACATTTTTGGCACGTTACTATTAAAGCGTGACAGAATGATTATTTTTGCAAACCCAAATTGAAACATAGATAGTGAGACCCGTTTATATTACACGTCTTTCAAAATTTTTACCTAACGAACCGGTAGCCAACGACGAGATGGAGAGTGTGCTGGGTATGGTAAATGGCAAACCGTCAAAAGCACGTGCCATAGTGTTGCGAAACAATGGCATCAAAACACGCTATTACGCCTTTCGCGATGGCAAGAGCACCCATACCAATGTAGAGATGGCCGCCAACGCCATCAGGGGTTTGTTTGACGATAAGATAACTATAGATAAAGCAGAGATACTGGCCGTAGGTACCAGCTCTCCCGAACAAGTCATACCTTCTCACGGCTCTATGGTGCATGGCGCACTGGATATGGGCAGGCGTGTAGAGCTGATATCGGCAGCGGGCACTTGCTGCAGCAGTATGCAGGCGCTGAAGTATGCCTATATGGCCATCGCATCGGGCATGGCAGATACGGCTATAGGCTGCGGTTCTGAAAAGATGAGCACCTGGATGCACGCTTCACGCTTTCAGCCGGAGGCAGAGAACCTGGCCAAACTGGAAGAGAACGGCTACATAGCTTTTGAAAAAGACTTTCTGCGCTGGATGCTGAGTGATGGTGCTGCTGCTGCGCTGATACAGTCGGAACCGAATAAAGACGGGCTTTCTTACCGTATAGAATGGCTGGAGACCACCTCATTTGCCAATGAGCTGGAAACCTGTATGTATGCAGGGGCTACCAAAAATGAAGAAACAGCAGAACTGACCGGCTGGAACGACCATGCTATAGAAGACTGGACGAACGAGAGCATCTTTTCTGTAAAACAAGATACCCGCCTGCTGGGCGAAAACATAGTACCCAAAGGTGGTATATACCTGGCAGAGCTGATGGCCAAGCACAACCTGACGGTGGATATGGTAGACTACTACCTGCCCCACATGTCGAGCGAATTCTTTAAACACCAGATATATAAATACCACGCGGAAATAGGTATGGATATACCATTTGAAAAATGGTTTTACAACCTGCCAAAGGTGGGCAACGTAGGTAGCGCATCGGCCTACTTTATGCTGGAAGAAATGCTGAACACAGGCAAGGTGAAGAAAGGCGACCGCCTGCTGGTGATGGTGCCCGAAAGCGCCCGCTTCTCTTATGCATATATGTACCTTACCGTAGTTTAAACCACAGCATGAAGCCTCGTATCCTTGTATTGTATTATACCCAAAGCGGACAACTGCGCGATATTCTCGACAGCATCACATCCGACATCAGGGATAAGGCCGATATAGACTTTGTACCACTAACACCCGTGGTGCCCTATGCCCTGCCGTGGAAGGCATCGAAATTCTTCGATACCATGCCCGAGACGGTGCAGCATATACCCATAGCTATGAACCCGCTGCCGGAAAGCATAAAGGCACAACACTACGACCTGGTAATATTCGGGCATCAAACCTGGTTCCTCAATCCTTCATTACCCATCTCATCCTTCCTGCAAAGTGAAGATGCACAGATACTGAAGGGCAAACCGGTGATAACCGTAAATGGCTGCCGCAATATGTGGCTGCACAGCCAGGAGAAGCTGAAAGAATACTTCCTGAAAATAGGGGCGAACCTCGTTGGCAACATCGTACTGACGGATACCAACCCCAACCTCATTTCTGTACTCACGGTGATACGCTGGTCGTTCAAGGGTAAGAAGGAAGCATCGGGACTATTACCTGCTGCCGGTGTGCAGGATAATGACATCAGGCGTGCATCACGCTTTGGTATGCCTATCTTTCGCCACCTTACAGAAAACAAGCTGGGCAGCCTGCATAAAGAGCTGCTGCTGATGGGTGCCATACACCTGAAGCCCGGGCTGATAATACTGGAACGCCGTGGTGTGACCAACTTTCGCAAATGGGCAAAGTATATACGCGAGAAAGGCGGCCCCGGTGCACCTGAAAGGCAAGGCCGTGTAACCTTCTTCAAGCGCCTGCTGATAGTAGCCATATTCATCCTCTCGCCTATCTCATCGCTCACCGCATTTATACAACAGCAACTGCAACGCCGCAGCCTGCTGAATGATGTAGAATACTTTAAAGAACTGGATTATACACCGGGGAAGTTTTAGTTGACTTGTTGATTGGTTGACTTGTTGATTGGTTGATTTGTTAACTGGTTAATAAGTATTCACCCCAAACCCCTAAAGGGGCTTTCCTGTGTGATTCCGACAGGTTCCCCCTTCAGGGGGCGCAGGGGGTCTTACTTCACCCAAACCCCTAAAGGGGCTTACTTGCATGGTTACTAATACACTACCAATCAACCAATCAACTAATCAACCAATCAACCAATCAACCAAACAAGTCGCAATACGCCCGCTAATTAGTCGCGATGGCACACTATTGGTGTGGTTTATCCTCCGCATCTTTGTATCGTAATACAACAGCAGAAACCAATAATTATAAACACTAAAAAACACCAATTATGCAAAGGCTACAATTTGAAACAACCATCAATGCACCACGCGAAAAAGTATGGAGCGCACTTTGGGATGATGCCAACTACCGCGAATGGACCAGCGCATTTTCACCCGGCTCTCATGCCCGTACCGATTGGGCAAAAGGCAGTAAAGTACTCTTCCTGGATGGTGAAGGGAAAGGCGGCATGGTATCGCGCATTGCCGATAATGTGCCCAATGAATACATGTCGATAGAACACCTGGGCGAAATGAGGGATGGTGTGGAAGACACCACCAGCGACAAGGTAAAGCAATGGAAAGGCGCTATGGAAAACTACACCCTGAAAGATGTAGATGGCAAAACCCACCTGACCATAGATACCGATATGGTAGATGATTATGTGGATATGATGAAAGGCATGTGGCCCAAAGCCCTTGCCAAACTGAAAGAAGTGGCGGAAAGAAACTAACCACACCTAACACTATGCACACCACACAAGATGCCTGCTATATGCGGGCATTTTTGTTTTGATACCTTACGCGCGTCATACCCCCACTCCCGTCATTGCGAGCGATAGCGAAGCAACCTCGAGACAACATCCCACTCCCGTCATTACGAGGAGCAATAGTATAGCTTCTGTGCGTAGCATTGTGACGTGGTAATCTCACGATAACACGAGATAATACCGTGCGATTAAATACTTATATCTTGAGATTACCACGTCGCTGCGCTCCTCGTAATGACGCTTGTTATGTATAATAAACACACGGAAAAATTATTTTTTGTTATTATTAAAATGTACGTAATATTGCTATGTAAATTTACGGCGGTGGGGAAGACACGAACCCACCATTATCCTGAAAAAAGCCAGTGTTGAAAGTACGGTGCCAACTTGTAATGGCATGAACGGGTGACGACCCTACCCAACATACGTTTCAAGGTCTACACGCCCTTTCCCAAAGTGTTTTACAGGCAACAGTTACGTTGCAGCTTTCATTTTTTATTGTTTAAACCTTTTCAATTCATCATTGGGAGGGATAAAAAAACGCATATCCTGTTCCCAACAAATATTATATCATCATGAGTAATTTAGATAATAACCACGAGCAGCCAAAGCCGCTGCCTACCATATACGATAACCCGCAGATAGACCTTGCCGCACTGCATGCACGGGTAGATGAACTGGCAAAGCGTGCAGGCCACCACAAAGGGCTATTCATAGTAATGCAGGGCAATGAATGGCTGGAACAAGCCAGCAAACGCCCCATACCCACCATGCTTTTCAGCGAGTATTGGCACGAGGGTGAGCTATGTATATTATTTGCAGATACCAATGTGGGCAAGAGTATACTGGCGGTGCAGATAGCCGATAGTATCAGTACGGGAAAAGCCATACCGGGCTTTCAGTTGGAAGCACAGGCACAGCCGGTGGTGTACTTCGATTTCGAGCTGTTTGACAAGCAATTTGAGGCAAGGTATAGTATCAATTATACGCATCATTATCATTTTGATAAACACTTTTACCGAGCGGAGATAAACCCCGAAACCGAGGTGCCCAGCCACTTTGACGACTTTGAGGAATACCTCCACTTTTCGCTGGAAAAGACGATACAGGGAACGGGTGCCAAGGTGCTGGTGATAGACAACCTGACCTACCTGAAGAACGAGACCGAACGCGCCAAAGATGCACTGCCCCTGATGAAGCAGCTAAAGGCACTGAAAGCCCGCTACGGCCTTAGCATCCTGGCCCTTGCCCACACAATACCTTGAGCTGTTTGTATTCTTCAGGAGTATAGCGAAAGATAGTGTTATTAATCTACCGAAGCAGGCAAGTATGGATGCGGCACAATTACTACAAGAAATAGTAACCGAACATAGCAATAATGCACTGCTGCAAATGGATATGATACGTACGAAGCTGTTATCGCTATTCATACACAATTCCGGAGGCTTTCCGTAAACAACCGGCACCTGTAGCATAAAAAACAACATATTATGTGTGCAAAACATGAACAGGTTAAACCAAGCCTGATAGCCAGTGTATTGACCAATAAATGCCCAAGATGCAGAAGGGGTAACCTGTACACCAGCAATAATCCTTACAACCTGAAAACCACCATGCGCATGCCTGAACGCTGTGCTGTATGCGGACAAAGATTTGAGCTGGAAACGGGCTTTTACTTCGGTCCGGGATATGTAAGCTATGGATTATCTGTACTATTCACTGCCCTGTTCTTTATTGGCTGGGCATTGACGTTGGGATTGTCTTATAACGACAACAGCATCTTCTGGTGTCTTGGTTTTAATGCGATATTATTAGTGATGCTACAGCCTATTCTGCAACGCGTATCACGGTCTATATGGATAGCCTGCTTTGTAAGGTATGATGCAGACTGGAGAAACAACAAACCTGTAGAAGCACTGCATGGATATGAACATCAGCATGCTAACTAACGCAGCACCAGCTTCAGGAACCTGTCTGTAGTGTAGGTAGACAATTGTCCGCTAGGGCCGTAAAGCGTATAATCGCAACCATGGGTAGCCCAGGGAAGTGTAAGCAGGTAGTGTTTTACACCCGCAGCCTGTAGTTTAGCACCTAGCCTTGTGCTGTGCTCGTAAGCACACAATGGATCTGTAATACCATGTATGCTGAGTGTAGGTGGTATAGTTGCATTCACATTTTCTACTGCCGAGCTGTAGGCATATTCCTTAGGTAGCTGCTTATACGTAGCGCCAATATAATCCTCAATAATCTTGCAGGAATTGAATACCATCCTGTTTGCAGGATTGTGATAACCCCATATCATATCGGCAGGACCGTAATAGTTGATAACACCTTTTATAGATGGGTCTTGCAAGGTATAGCCGGCTATCATAGCTATCTGCGCACCGGCAGAACGGCCAAGTAACACTATGCGATTGGCATCTATGTCCAGTTCTGCGCTTTTCGATTTCAGGTATCGTATAGCAGCAGCCACATCTTCTATAGGTGCGGGGAAATGCTTATGTGACGCCAACCTGTAATTGATACTGGCTACATGATATCCTTCATTGGCAAGATGGGTATTCAGTTCGGGTAGTTGTTTGTTATCTCCCCCACTCCACGAGCCGCCGTGTATCACTATTACCAAAGGTTGCTTACCTGTTGATTGTGCTTTATAAAAATCAAGGCTGAGGTCTTTATTGCCGTAGCTAACATAAGTATGCGCTACAGGTTTCAGTTGCTTATCACCCAGGCCATTGAATGTGCGCCATATGCTATAAGGGTTCGATGATTTATCACTTGTGGTATTGTATGAGGTATTGAAATCTGTATCTATAGTTTTTGCTACCAGCATCGCCCTTATTACGGTAGATAGAAACATGAGCATAGCAACTAGACTTACTACCGTACCTGTTGTATAGTAAGCAGGATTCCCCCACTTTACTAACACCAACATCAATGACACACCTGCAAACACCCACCAGAATTCTGTAACCAGTATGGCCATATACCATAGATATAGCATAGGTGCCCGCCAAAAACACAGTAGTGATAATAATAACAGGACTATGGATAATACCAACCGCAACATGATGCGCGAAGGTATAGCATGCAATTGAGAATATTATTGCCCTATATTTGAAGCAGATGTACACCCCGCTTTACGAACATATACGCAAGTACCTACCCTTTGCCGATGCAGATGCAGCGGCACTGGAGCCCTACCTGTATATGAAAGAAGTGAAGCGTAAAGAGATACTGCTGAAGCCCGGCCAGGTATGTAGAGAACATTATTTTGTAAAGAAGGGATTGGTGCGTATGTACCTGCTGGATGAAAAGGACACAGAAAAGATTACCACCTTTGCACTGGAAAACTGGTGGGTGACAGATAACGATAGTTTTATAACCGGGAAACCATCTGAGTATCATATGCAGGCTGTAGAAGCCAGCGAACTGATATATATAAAGGCAGCAGAACGTGATGAAATGTTTAAAGCAGTACCTGCATACGAAAGCTATACCCGTATGATAGCAGAGCGTGCACTGGTAGCTTATCAGCGCCGTGTCAACTTTATAAACATGATGAGTGATGAAGAGCGGTATCGTTTCTTTGCCGAATCATTCCCCGGCTTTTTGCAACGCGTACCGCAATATATGCTGGCATCTTACCTTGGGTTCACACCACAGTTCATGAGTAAGATAAGGGCGAAGCGCTAGCCGATTTCTTAAACTAGTTTCATTTTTTGAGGGTATTTCTCATTGCACCTTTGTGCTATCAAAAACAAATAACAATGAGCAATCGAATCAACGTAGCCAAAGCAGTACCTGAAGCGTACAAATCATTAATGTCTTTTTCGTTATTGACTCAAGGTATGCCTATTACCAGCACGCATAAGCACCTGATAAAAATAAGGTCATCGCAGATAAATAGCTGTGCATTTTGCATCAATATGCACACGGTAGATGCACGTAAAGATGGCGAAACAGAACAACGTATATACCTGCTGAATGCATGGCGCGAAGTAAAGGGCTTATATACCGATGAAGAAAGAGCCGTACTGGCGTTTACAGAAGAAGTAACACTTATAAACCAGCATGCGGTGTCAGACGCTACTTATAATGAACTGACAAAGTATTTTGATGAAGCCTACATAGGTGCCCTGCTGATGGCTATCGTTACCATCAATGCATGGAACAGGATAGCGATAACCACAGAGCTGCAACCTGCGTAAAACATCTTTGCTCAGCAAGTATATTCAATACCCGGCAACACAGCCGGGTATTTTAAATAAAAGAAACGTTAAACATAGGTATTGCTGATGTTGGTTAGTAGCGTCGTATTAGAAAATGGCTATCTTAGTCATGAACAATATAGATGTATATTATGAAATACACGATACCATCTGTTGCCGTACTGGCAATAAGCCTGCTGTCAATAGGCTGTGTGAGCCAGAAAAAATACAAAGAGCTGCAATCGCGCTACAATGGTTTGCAGAAAACTTCTCAGAATAAGAATGATGAACTGAACCAGTGCCAGGGTGACCTGACTGCTGCACGCACACGCGTTACAGGACTGGAAGAGCAACTGGCTGCCGAACGTACCAACCTAAAACAACTGCAAGACGCGCTGGATAAATGCCTTACCGCATCGAGCCAGGGAAGTGTGAACATTTCTAAGCTGGTGGATGAAATAAATGCATCGAACAAATATATACAGCACCTGGTGAACCTTAAAAACAAGAGCGATTCATTAAATATAGTGCTAACGAATAACCTGACACGCTCTTTAAGCCGTGACGAAATGAAAGACGTGGATGTGAAAGTGCTGAAAGGTGTGGTGTACATATCCTTGTCAGACAATATGCTGTATAAAACCGGTGATTACCAGATATCTGACAGAGCCGGCGAGACACTTAGTAAAATAGCAAAAATCATAAAAGACTATAAGGATTATGAGGTGTTGGTAGAAGGCAATACGGACAATGTGCCTATCAGTCGCCCTAATATACGCAACAATTGGGATCTGAGTGCTTTGCGTGCTTCATCAGTCGTTATGGCATTGCAGGAACAGTATGGTGTAGACCCTAAACGTCTGACCGCCGGTGGCCGGGGTGAGTATAACCCGGTTGCAGGTAATGACAGCGAGGCGGGCAAAACCAAGAACAGGCGTACAGAAATTATTGTAACACCAAAGCTGGATCAGTTTATGGACCTGATAGAAAAAGCGCCGGACAATAACTAGTCTTAAAATCAACTGCAATTCATAAAAGCCGCATGATTATGCGGCTTTATTTTTTATAATATTTTGAGTGCCAGGTCTTTTAGAGAAAAATATTTATTATTCCTACTAACTTTTTATCTTGTATTCACGTCAGAATTTTGAATTCACTATAATCAATGAACAGCCGAAAACTACTATTGCTAGCTGCCGGAATCCTCGTTATAACTATTTATTTTAAACTGGATTTTTATAACTCATGGATGGACGAACGCATACTGGCATTCAACGAGGAAATTTATGACCATATGGACCGCATGAGCTATGAAGAACGCAAGAAAATAAGATGGGGCGGCATATACACTGCTTCAACCGGTATCCGGGAACATATAAAGTCGCTGAAAATAAAAGACCCGCTTATACTATTACCACCACCTTCATATTATCAGCGTTTCGGACAGTCTATTTCTATACCGGAACCGGTTGTGTTTTATTACTATTCGGGAATTAAAACCACAACCGTCGATGCAAAAGACAAGTATAAGGCGAATTGCTGTATCATATTTGAAGGGAGAAATTTTGTATTTGAGAAATTGAAAGACAGTGCAGATGTTGCCCGGGTTCTAAATATCTATAAATCGGTTGCCAAATAAATAATATGAATTTACCAGGTTTATTATTTCTCATTGTTGCACAGTTTTTAGCGGGGCGTGGCATATTGGCCATGTTTAAAGTAAAACTGCGTCCGCTAATTAGTTTTGCAGTATCGTCTATCATTAGCATTGTTGTGTTTTCGTTATTGCCAATGCTGATTGAAATGTTTCACATGCCCATTACAAAAAGTAATGTGATCTTATTCATATGTGCTGCTACCCTGCTGCTAAATATATTCGTAGTAAGGCGTTATGATTTTGGGGTATTCAGGCAACTGAAAATAAAGTTTCTGCCAATTTATGAATTGCTTTTTATTGTACTGTTCATAGCATTAGCGGTTCCTAGTTTATGGCGCTGCTACTACTATCCACCCAATGCCCGTGATGTCATGTCGGGCCCGGAAGCATTAGCTGAATATGCAGTTAAGGAGCATACCATCAATAATTCTGTATGGAGTGTAAACCTTCTGGAAAGCACGCCAAACCTACTAAAACCACCATTCATTACAGACCTTCAGATAATCTACAAATTACTGGTACATCCATTTGGCCAAATATGGCTAAGTATAATGTACATCTGTTTTTCTGTATGGCTATACAGCATTGTACGGGAGAAATTGCACCCTTTCCTAACCGGTATAGTCATGCTATTCTTCCTGACGATACCGGAGGTGTATGGCTATACTTATATCATTCTTTGGGACTATAGTAATATGATACTCTTTTTCCTGGGTTTTTACTATATGTATCAATACATTGTAACTAAAGAGTATAACCTATTCCTTTTCAGTTGCCTCATGTATGGACTCGCTACCTTTATCAGGTTGGATACGCTGGTATTTATCGCCTTATCGGCACCACTACTGGCTTACCATATGTGGAAAGGGAAAGAACCATTCTTGCGAATAGGATATAGTGTTGTGTTGATGGGAGCTATTCCTTTTGTCTTTTATTATGTATGGGTAAACATCTTCGTAAAAAACTATTTACCGATAGGTATTGATGTAGAACAGCAATTGAACCCACAACCAGTATCGATATATTTTGATTGGCTGAGCGGTATGAACTCTCAGCTTTTGTTTGGTGGAGATAATATAGCACTTTACGGCTACTTTATTTATATCTTCCTGCTTATCCTTGTTATTGATATTATATTTTTCAGGCGTTTCAGCAAAGAAGCTATATTCATGTTGTTTGGCATTGCCATTATATACTTTGGCATGCCATTGCTTAGCTACCTAACAACATGGTTTAATATTACTACTGCTAAAAGGGGCTTCTTCAAAATGTTTCCCATGATGATATTGTATATGCGTAGCAGTGCATTGTTTACCAAGTTGTCTCAATTGATAACATCATTTGAATTTCCTACTATACAAGAGGCTATCATGACACCTAAAGCACAGGCGGTAAAACATACGAATACCGTTAAAAAGAAGAAATAATAATTGTGCGTATCATTGCACAAACCATCGCAATGATACGCTATTACATATCTGCCATATTTTTTACACTCGTTAGCACATTTGCCGCTGCCCAGCGTCCTTTTGTATTGGGGGTTATTGACTCTTTGCATTCAGATATATTGAAAGAAACAAGAACACTGAATATATACCTTCCTGAAGGATATTCTCCTGACTCAACTACCTTGTACCCCGTTATATACCTGCTGGATGGTAGTGCCGATGAAGACTTTATACATGTAGCCGGTTTGGTACAATACAATACCTTTCCGTGGGTCAATAAAATACCTAAATCGATAGTAGTAGGGATAGCTAATACAAATAGGTTGAGAGATTTTACATTTCCTACCACTGTAGATGATGATAAAAAGAAATATACTGCTGCAGGGCATTCGGATAATTTTATAGCATTTATTGAGAAAGAACTGCAACCGTACATAAAGAGGGCATATAAAGCAAATAGTGAACGTACGCTTATTGGCCAATCATTAGGTGGATTGCTGGCTACTGAAATACTATTTAAGAAACCAAGCATGTTTAATAAATACAT
>DASWWE010000007.1:0-15259 GCA_036406055.1 Flavipsychrobacter sp.
TAAAACGCCCTACCAAACACTGGTACTTCCCGCTCAATAAATATGAGGAATGGCTGAAGCAATGGATCATTGATGGTAAAAAAGACGAGTGGAAAAGCAATGTGTACGGCCAATGCAAAAGCTGGTTGGATAATGGCCTGCAACCCCGCGCCATGACCCGTGATAGCAACTGGGGTGTACCTGTGCCACTACCTGGGGCTGAAGGTAAGGTGTTGTATGTATGGTTTGATGCGCCTATTGGCTACATCAGTGCTACCAAAGAGCTGACACCTATGTGGAGCGACTACTGGCAAAAGGAAGATACTAAGCTGGTACACTTTATAGGCAAGGATAATATCGTATTCCACTGCATCATATTCCCGGCTATGCTCAAGGCGCATGGTGGGTATGTAGTACCGGAAAATGTTCCGGCCAATGAGTTCCTGAATATCGAGGGCGATAAAGTATCCACTTCCCGCAACTGGGCCGTTTGGGTACATGAATATATTAAAGACTTCCCCGAGCAGCAGGATGTATTGCGCTACGTACTGTGCGCCAATGCTCCGGAAACTAAGGATAATGACTTTACCTGGAAAGACTTCCAGGACCGCACCAATAGCGAACTGGTATCTATATTCGGCAACTTCATCAACCGTGCCTTTGTGCTGATGCACAAGCTATGCAATGGCAAAGTGCCAAAGCTGCACCAAGATGTAATGGACGATGCCGACAGGGCGCTGATAAATGAGATACAGAATGCCAAGGCAAATGTGGAGGCCAACATTGAGAACTACAAGTTTCGCGATGCGCTTTTTGAGGTGATAGACCTTGCCCGCAAAGGCAATAAATACATGCAGGATAAAGAGCCGTGGATCGTTGCAAAAACGCTGGCTGAAAATCCGGATAACCAGAAGCTGATTGACAACTGCCTGCACCTGTGCCTGCAGCTCACAGCCAACTTGGCCATCCTTGCCAATCCGTTCCTGCCCTTTACTGCAAAGAAGATGTGCGGCATGATGAAGGTGGTAGACCGCATGTTGGAATGGGAAAACGCAGGTAAGATAAACCTGCTGAATGTGGGCTATCCCCTGCGGGCACCGGAACTGCTTTTCCGCAAAATAGAAGATGAAGAAATAAAAGCACAGGTAGAAAAACTGCATGCAAACCTCGTAAAGAGCCAAACGGAACAAAAAGTGGAACAAAAAGAAACAACTCAGGAAACAACATCGAACATACCGGAACAGAAACCCGAAATAACCATTGACGACTTTGCGAAAATAGACCTGCGTGCAGGTACTATCCTCAGTGCTGAAAAAGTGGAAAAGGCCGATAAGCTGCTGAAGCTGGAAATAGACCTAGGCTTTGAAAAACGCACCGTGGTATCGGGCATTGCAGAGCACTACAAGCCGGAAGATATTGTGGGCAAACGCGTAACCGTGGTGGCCAACCTGGCTCCCCGCAAAATGCGTGGCATAGAAAGCAAGGGTATGATATTGATGGCACAAAACGACGCAGGAAAGCTTATTTTCGTAGCACCGTTGGATGAGGCATTGAACGGTAGTGAGGTTCGCTGATACCTTTATAGATATTAATCCAAATATTGCAAATCACAAATTGCAACATCACAAATGAAAAAGAAAACCATCTGGTGGATTGTAGGCGGTAGTATCGTACTCATACTGATACTCATAGCCATTAGTAAATCATCAAGTGACAATGGTACCAAGGTAGCTGTCGAAAAAGCAGCCAAACATACAATCACCGAAACCGTTACGGCCAGCGGCAAAATATACCCTGAAACAGAGGTAAAAATAAGCCCCGAAGTAAGTGGTGAGATAATAGAACTGCCTATAGCAGAGGGTGACAGTGTAAAAGCCGGCCAGCTTATGGTAAAGATCAATCCTGCTATATACAGCTCTATGGTTAGCCAGTCGGAAGCGAACGTTTCCGAAACCCGCTCGCGCGTTACCAATTCGCAGGAAATGGTAGCACAGTCGAAAGCGCAATATGAGCAGGCATTGGCCAACTATGAAAGGAATAAAAAGCTCTATGAAGACAAAGTAATCTCTGCCATGGAGTTTGAACAACTGAAAGCTACCTACCTGGGTGCCAAAGCCAGTTACGAGGCTTCGCGTGCCAACGTATCCGGTGGCCAGTTCAGCGTACAGGCAGCAAGCGCCGGCCTCAGCCAAGCACGCGAAAACCTGCGCAAGACAACTATCGTATCGCCACGCGCGGGTGTAGTATCGGCACTGAATGTAAAGCTGGGCGAACGCGTGGTAGGTACAGCACAAATGGCCGGTACCGAAATGCTGACCATTGCCGATATGAGCCGTATAGAAGTGCGCGTAGATGTAAGTGAAACCGATATTGCCAAAGTAAAAATTGGAGATACCACTATTATAGAAGCCGATGCTTACCGCAACCGCAAGTTCACAGGTGTGGTATCTAAAGTAAGTGTATCCAGCAAGGCTACCGGCCTTACACAGGTGAGTACCGACCAGGTAACCAACTATACCGTACACATCCTGATACTGCCTTCCAGCTATGCCGACCTTGCAGCCGGTTTGGAAAAAGGCAAGTTTGTATTCAAACCCGGCATGAGTGCTTCGGTGGAGATACAAACCCGCCGCGAACGCAATATTCTGTCTGTGCCTGTAAATGCGGTAACTACCCGCGACTGGCCTGATAGTGTAAAGAATAAAATGAAAGAAGCGCAGAGCACAGAGAACAACGATATACGCCAGGTGGTATTTGTATACAATAGCAAAGACAAGAAGGTGTATATGCGCGATGTAAAGACCGGCATACAAGACAACCTGTATATACAAATAACCGAAGGCCTGAAGGAAAATGAAGAAGTGGTAATAGCGCCATACGGTGCCATAGCCCGTACACTGAAAGACAAGAAATCTGTAACCATCACCGATAAGGACAAGCTCTTCGACAGTAAAGAAAAAGAAGACAATTAGACGGATATAAAATAAGGCATTCTACATTGAGTATACTCGGAAACATTGGCATAGTAGGTAATGGTAGCTGGGGCACGGCACTTGCCAAAATACTGACGGATAACAACAGGCATATACAATGGTGGCTACGCAATGAAGATGCGGTAAAGCACCTGCAGCGCACCCATCACAACCCTAACTATCTTACATCGGTTAGGTTCATAGAAGGTACTATTCAACCTACTGCAGACTTGGTGCAGGTATTGAACTCTTGTCAAACCATTGTGTTTGCCGTACCATCGGCCTATGCACAAAGCGTGCTGGAAAGTGTACCTGCTGATATGTGGATGGGAAAAGACATCATATCGGCCATCAAAGGCATACTGCCGGAAAGCAACCTGATACTAAATGATTACCTGGCACGCATCCCGGGCTTCGATCTGAAACGGTATGTAGCCATCACCGGCCCCTGCCATGCAGAAGAGGTAGCGCAGGAACGCTTGTCTTACCTTACCTTCTCCGGTCTGGATGATACGCTGACAGCCGCTGTGGCTGAGGCATTTCATAACAGCTATATATATACAACACACAACCACGACATATGGGGTGCCCAGTTTGCTGCTGTGCTCAAAAACATCTACGCTATAGGCGCAGGTATGGCCCATGCACTGGACTATGGCGATAACTTCCTGAGTGTATATATCACCAACTGCTACCGCGAAATGTACCGCTTCCTGGAACAGCATTTTGAAAAGGTGCATCCTTCCAACGAGCGGCCCGACTTTCATACCAGCGCCTACCTGGGCGACCTGCTGGTAACAGGCTACTCGCTGCACAGCCGCAACCGCCTGTTTGGTACCATGCTGGGCAAGGGCTATTCTGTAAAGAATGCCATACTGGAAATGAACATGGTAGCCGAAGGTTATTATGCCGCCCGTGGCATGCAAACCATTGCCGCCGACCTGCAACTGGAAATACCCATAGCCAGCAAGATATACAGCGTATTATGGCAGCAGGTACCACCAGCCGATATGTTCAAAGCATTGGAAAAGACATTATCATAACAAACGCCCTGCAGTGCAGGGCGCTCTCATTATTTAGTATGCTTCTGTAGCAGGTAGTTGCAAGCCATTATGGACTTACCATCCGGTATACCGTTACGGGCAAGGGTATCCCTTAGTTCATCCAGCGTCATCTCTATTACCTCTATGTTCTCCGCCTCATGGTCCAGCCCGCCGCCGTTAGATACTTTGCAGGCTTCATTCACCTCTGCATAAAACAGGAAAATACGTTCGGACGTACCCCCGGGCGATACATAGAAATGGCATATGGGTTCGATAGCTGCCACCTTATAGCCTATTTCCTCTTCTATCTCGCGCATCATGGCTTCTGCAGCATCTTCATCCTCACCCAGCATACCGGCTACTACTTCCAGTATCCAGCCTTCGCCATGTGTATAACATGGATAACGAAACTGCCTTACCAGGAAGGCCCTTTGTGTATCGGTATTATACACCGCGGCGGCTACCCCATCCCCCCTATGAAAACAGAGCCTTGTTAAAGGCTCTGTCATCGTTCCATCAGGCAGTTCGTAGGCAAAGGTAGCTTCTTCCATTTTGTAGAAGTCGTCGAAGACGATTCTGCTTTCTTTTACATCTACTTTCCTCATAGGTATTATTTGCGAATGTCCATTTCTTCTATCAGGTTGTGGGCTTTACCCATCTTCTCTATGATGAAGAGGATGAAGCGTGCATCTGTACATATGGTACGCTTGTACGTTTTATCGAAAGCGATATCACCGCTCATAGCTTCCCAGTTACCATCAAAGGCTATACCTACCCATTCACCATTGGCATTGATGATAGGGCTACCTGAGTTACCACCGGTAATGTCATTATTAGTAATGAAGCAGGTGCGCAGATTACCATCCTTATCTACATACTGGCCATAGTCTTTCTTAGCATGCAGATCCAGCAGTTCTTTCGGAGAGTCGAACTCATCATCGTTTGGTTTGTATTTAGCTACATAACCATCCAGTGTGGTGAAGTAATCGAAGTGAACAGCATCTTGTGGAGTGTAGCCACCTACTTTACCATAAGTAATGCGCATAGTAGAGTTGGCATCGGGGTAGAACAGTTTGCCTTTGTTCATATCCATCAGCCCTTTTACATATTGCTTGCTCAGTTCTTTCTTCGTCTTGTTAAACTCATCTACTTTAGGCTCGTAGTATTCTTTGTAGTTGCGCACGAAGCTCATAGCATATTGCACGGCTGCATCTTTTTCCAGCTTCTCTATGCTTGGGTCTTTGCAGAAGTCGTTAAACTTATTGCTATCCAGGAAGAAGTTGTTATCTATAACATACGCAGCATAATCGTTGAAACCTTTGTCCATATTGTCGCTGCTGTATTTCTTGAATATTACAGCCTGGTACAGGTCAGGATGCTGGCTTTTAGGAATATCATTGTAGAACATCTTCAGTGTCTGCGCTATCATTTCCTGCTCTGTGCCTTTATCATACAGTTTAATGCCCGATTTGCGCATTTTCTTCAGGTCGTCAATATGCTTCTTGATCGTATCTGCATTCGGGTTTTTCTTATTCAGTTCTTTCTGAAGGTTTTCTACGCCCGCACCGAACTTAGCCAACACAGGTGCCTTGAAGCACTCTGAAAAGTAAATAGCGTGCTTAGCATAAGGCGCATAACCGCTGTAGATTTTAGCATACTCGGTCATCAGTTTTTTATACTCAGGCGCATTTTTAGTAGCCCATTTAGTAAACTCAGCTTCTTTCTTTGCTTTCTCTTCTACTACATGCAGGCGTTTCAGCTGTTCTGTCTGCCCTATGAAATACTTCCAGTAGTTTGCGATGCCTGCGTATTGAGAAGTCAATTTCAGGTACACGGCTTTGTCTTTATCCATATGCGCCTTCATGATAGCCAGGCGTTTGTCGCGTATCTTAACTATCGCAGGGTTCACCTCGTTGATAGCCATGTCTACACCATAAGAAACTTCGTAGCGATTGGTACGGCCAGGGTAACCAAATATCATGGCATAATCACCTTCGTTTACACCCTTAATGCTGATAGGCAGGTGCCATTTAGGCTGGTATGGTACATTATCTTTAGAATATTCGGCAGGCTCGTTGTCTTTACCTGCATATACGCGGAACATCGAGAAGTCTGCCGTATGGCGTGGCCACATCCAGTTGTCGGTATCACCACCAAATTTACCCATTGATTTAGGCGGGGTACCTACCAGGCGAACGTCGGTATATTTCTTATAAGTAAGCAGCAGGTATTGATTACCATTGAAGTATTCTTTTACATTGGCTACAAACTTGCCATCCTTCTCTGCACGCTTTTCTATCTTCTTCGTTACTTCTTCCATTTTCTTTGCCAGCTTCTCACCCTTCAGTTTGCGGGTAGCTGCATTGATCTCTGCCGTTACGTCTTCTATATTTTGCAGAAAGATAACAGACAAGTCTTTGGCGGGCAGCTCCTGATCGTGGCTATACGCCCAGAAGCCATTATCCAGGTAGTTGTTCTCTACTGTACTCAGTGCTGCTATGTTGCCGTAGCCACAGTGGTGGTTGGTAATCAGCAGGCCGCTGGTAGAGATCATCTCGCCCGTGCAGCCACCGCCAAACTGTACAATGGCATCTTTCATGCTGCTTTTGTTGATATTGTACAGGTCTTCTTTAGAAAGTTTCAGGCCCATACGAACCATTTCGTCATAGTTCTTGCCTATCAACTGCGGTAACCACATTCCCTCGTCTGCACGAACCTGTAGCATAGTAAAGGCTGCGACGAGTGATAACAGTATTTTTTTCATTATCCAGATTTAAAAAAGAAATAAGATATGCGAGCCGCAAATTTAATAAATAGCAGCATAGATACAGGGGGTATAATGTGGGGGAGAAAAATTATTCGGGCAGGTCTGTTTTATTTACCTGTACAATACCCGTCGGGTTCAATATTTTGTACCAGGTAAAATCTTCATTAGCCTCCAATCCATTACCATATATTATCTGCGTAGGTGTTATGATGCGTACAAACTTCTCGGTAAATATCTTACGGATATTCTGGTTCCACACCAATTCTTCGGTATTGAGGCGCTCTCCTTTTTTATTGAGAACGGTGACGCTATCGCGTATCAGGATATTCCCTTGCTTTTCGTAATAGCGGGCGTATTTAGCCGTAAGCACACTTTCTACCTGCAGGCTATCGTTGAAAAACTCTACACGCACGCTTTTGCGCATATCGATGTACGGAGGCTTGGCCACATCATTCCGTACAAATTCTTTGGCGAAGAGGCGGGTCTTCATATGCCCGTTCTCACTTACCAGTACGGTTACATCGTGGGCTATATCTTCCCGCGCGGTGCCTTTGCCTACAAGCGCATCTATTTCCTTTGGGTCGTTGGTACAGGAAGCCAGCAGGGTACAAAACAAAATACCCGGAAATATGCTCCGGGCAATTGCTGAAAATATATGGTACCTGTTGGAAATATTAATCATACTTACGCTTGATGAACCATTTGTCGTTCAAAGATATGCCTAAACCAAAACGTACAAAAGTTTCGCGTATCAGGCCATTGGTCTTTGTACCGCGGCTGCCTACTTCTATAGATGTATGTATGCGTGATGTATTGCGCTTGAAAGGTAAGCTAAGACCGGCTGTAACCGCATAGTAATCCAGCTGTGTGTTGCGCAACTCTACCGGATCAGTACCATAATAAACGCCCAAACGGTAGGTAACACGTTGCAGATATTTGCGCATGCTGGCAGGGTTTGGTGTATATTCACCACCTACACTTACTTTATAAGTACTGCTGGCCAGGGAATCGGTAGTACCATAGCTTTTATAATCGCTCCAGTTAGCACCTGTATAGTCAATACCCACTACCCACCTATCATTGCCGGCCAGTTGGATACCGGCGCTATAGCTAAGCGGCATGGTAATGTTTCCTTTCACTTTCCTTGACTGGAAAGCAGTATCGAGCTGACTGCTATAGTTGGTATAGGAAAGCCAATACTGATCGCGGCTGGCATTCAGCGTTTGTGAAAGTGTTACCGTACCACCACCACGTATCATCAATGATTTCTTCAGGGCGTGCTCATACATTGCACCTACTTTCCAACTGATGCCGCCTACACGTGTGTAGGTAGCAAAGCGTGAACTGACTACCTTGTCGCTGGTAGTTAGCGGCTCCAGGGAACTGATGTTATCTATCTTACCGAAAGTGTAACCGAAGTTGAACCCAAGGCTGAAGCCTTTGTATTTACCGGCAAAACCAATGAATGCATTATTCCATGCACCATCGCCTTCATAGCTTTTAATGGCCGAACCGAAAGTATCTACCGCAGTAGTATCATTCAGCGAATAATATACCCTTGATACCGGGCGGAGGCCGAAGCTCATACCGGCATATTTACCTATAGGTATACCTACGTTCATGTAAGACAAGGTAGCCATGCCTGTACGGTATTTATCCGTACCACCCTGCACGGTACGTGTGCTACCCTCGCCACCTGCTTCATAAGTTGTGAGCAACAGTGAGGCATAAGACGCAGGATTATCTGTATTCACCGCATACGGATTGGTATATGCAGATGAGATGCTACCCATGCCTTTCAGCAAGGTATTGACACCATTGCGTTGCTCACCTATACCAAACCGGGAATATGGGGAGTTTTCTTTATTTGAATTCTGAGCGTTGGCAGCTAAAGCTGTAATTACGAATACGGTTGATAAAAGGGACTTAGCGTATGTGTGGCGCATTATGCTTTAGTATTATATTTAGCCCCTTCATTAGCAAATTGGGGTCTGCAAATATCTTACTTTTAAGTTTGCCTTCAAAGAAAGGTGCATCGCCACCCGTTAATACAGCGTTAAAATCAGCATATTGTGCTGCAAACTCTGATACTATGCCGTCTATTTCGGCAGCCATACCATATACAGCACCGCTTCGCATACAGGTTTCCGTATCGTAGCCCAGCAACAGCAATTCGCCTTCCGGCTTTACCAATGGTAGTTTATCTGTAAGATGATGCATTGCCGCTAACCTCATGTGCAGGCCGGGAGATATAGCACCACCGCGGAAAGTGCGTGTTTTTTGAATAAAATTATATGTAATGCAAGTGCCCAGGCACACTACTAAATTGTTATTCGTAGGGAAGGCCATATGTGCTCCTACAGCCATAGCTATCCTATCAGCCCCTAATGAACCGGGGGATGTGTATGCATTCATGATAGGAACCGGGGTGTTATTGTTCATAACCACCAATGCACGCATCTTTTCTTTTAGCAAAGGTTCTACCTCTACCGACTTATCTGTAACGGAGCAGAGTATGCCTTTGACAGGGTTGTATTCTGAAAGGAGCGCTGCAATGCCATCTCTTGCGTCATCTTCTGCAAAACGCCTGAGATCCTGGATCTGGTCGTTTGCGTCAAAAATGGCTGCTTTCACACGGCTGTTACCCCAATCGATACATAGATTTAGAGACATGCTAATTATTTTAGGTATAGCCAAAATAGTAAAAACAATTAAAAAAAGGGATAGGCCCTGAAAATAATCGTTACATGTTGATGTCTCCGGAGGACAAGTTGCGAAAATGACCGTTCATCTGTATGCGTGCTTTCAGCTGTTCCAGGTCCTGAATAATGGGATTGATAGTGCCCGTCATATGCCTGCGCAGGTATTCCAGGCGGTGCAGTTCCGACATCAGCTCCAGCAATTCATATTCCTGCTGCTTGCTGAGCCCCGCGTAGCGGGCTATTTCGTAAGATATGAGTGTGGACTTATTTGCAGGGAATTTTTCGGCAACGCCCATCAGGTCGCACAGGCGTTTCACCTCGTTTACCAATATTTTCGATATCTGAGAATCGCCATGCTCCATCACATTGGTAGGATACGTAACGATGGCGCCATTATACATTTTACCCGGAATATCTTTAATGATCTCCAGTATCCTGAATACCTTTACCCCCTTAGTACGAATGTCCATCTCACCGCTTTCATATTCTTTCGCCAATTCTTTTATCTCTATCAGCGTACCATATTCTACTATCTTTTTATCCATCACCACAGCCAGCCCGAAAGGCCTGTTATCTTTTAAACAGTCCCTAATCAATTGCATATAGCGGGGTTCAAAGATGTGCAGATTAAGCGGTTCACCGGGATATATAATTACTTCTAAAGGAAAAATGGGTATAAAGTTGGTCATGCTAAGAATGCTTATTGTTTGGTCTGCATGGCGTGCCTTTGCCACAGCAGGAAAAACAAATATACGAATACACCCAATTGTACCTCAAGCATAGGCTCTACCAACAATGCCAGCAGCAAAGAAAGCCATACTGTAAAGAGAAAAAAACCATCGCGGGTTCTTTTAACCCAGCCAAGCGGATAGCATACCCAGGCCATAAATAACGCAAACGCCACTATCCCGCAGCCTAGGCATACTATAAGAAACTGGTTGTGCGGCAGCAAGCGATATTCGGCAGGGACATCAGGGTATTTGGCATCGTAGCCACTGTTCATTTCTGTAAGCATATCGCCCGCGCCAACGCCCGTGAGCAGGTTTTGCTTTATCTTACCAATAGCTATATCGTAAGAGATAAGGCGGCCCATATCACTGTAACCGGATGCCATATCGCCTTTTTGATACAGTTGGTAGGTATGCTTAATATACCACACGCGCTTTTCAAGCGTAGGAATATAGTGGACGGCCAATGCACTGCCTGTTACCAGCAATGCTATGACCGCTATGCCTTTCAGCAGGCTGTGGGTAAACAACAAACGCAGGCTCCAAAGTGCCACAAATAAGTACCATATGACAAGCCCCGTACGTGCTGCAAGTATGTGCAGATATACTGACAGGAATATAGCAGCTATGATGACCCACCATCTAGTGCCTTTATGCTCTATCTGCGGCAGGTAGTAAACACTCCATATAATGAATAAGGCCACCGCCAGGCTATAACGTATATGATCGCCATAGGCAAGTGTGGGCAATACATGCGAATACACATACTGTTCCGCATAAAAGGCAGGATCGATAATAAAGAAAGACAGGCTGTAAGCTGCGCTTACTACAAATATGGCCGAGGCTATGACGGTAAACAATGTTAGCTGCCGTTTTGAAAAAGCAGGCAGCAAAGTAAATGCCAGGGGTAATAGCAATATGGGTAGCTTTACATCGAAACGATAACTCCAGTTGTGCTTGTCTGTAGTCCACAAATAGGAGATGACGTAAAACAGTATCCAACCAATACCCAACAGCCACCATTTGTCGCGAAACCATTTTTTAGGATGTACACCCCACAACCCCACGATACCAAAGCCCATTGTAAACAAAGTGAGCATTACCCTTGATGATAAAAAGCCCACAAGCATACCCAGTGCACAAAACACTGCCATATTGGTACGGGTAAGCCATTTCTGCGTATGGGTAGTTGTATTCACCAAAGGGGTTTCCTCTATTAACGCATAGCCGCGTTTTTTAGTACCGGCAAGATAAAACCGCGATAGTTCAATTCAAAATGCGATGCTACATTCCGTTTCACTTGGGAATAGAGAAATCACATTTATATAGCTATTTTAGCTTGCTATTTTGATGAACATGGCTAAAACAGAAGACGGGCAGGCTCAAAAAATACGTGAATTGCTATCGCAAATACATGATGGCAATTACCTGGCACTGGCAAGAGGTATTACGTGGGTAGAGAACGACCTACCGGGTTATAACCAACTGCTGATGCAACTGCGCGATACCGTTACAGCTAAGGTAGTGGGCATTACCGGGCCTCCCGGTGCCGGTAAGAGCACACTGGTAAATGCCCTGCTGCACCACTGGATAGGCCAGGGTAAGAAAATAGCCGTGATAGCAGTAGACCCATCTTCACCTTTTAACTACGGAGCATTATTAGGCGACCGCATACGCATGGTGGATTTTTATAACCACCCGAATGTGTTCATCCGGTCGCTGGCGACAAGGGGGGCGCTGGGGGGGCTACACCCTAAGATCATTGAAATAACCGACCTGGTAAAGAATGCGGGCTTTGATTATGTGCTGGTAGAAACCGTAGGTGTAGGGCAAAGCGAAGTAGAAATAGCCGGGCTGGCCGACTGCACGATAGTAGCACTGGTACCTGAAGCCGGTGATGAAGTGCAAACCCTGAAAGCCGGCATCATGGAAATAGCCAACATATTTGTGGTAAACAAGGCCGACCGCGAGGCTGCCGATACCCTATACCGTAACCTGCGGATACTGGTGCATGAGAAAGCGGACAACGGCGATGAGATACCCGTAATAAAAACCGTAGCTACCGAAAGGAATGGCGTAGCAGAGCTGGCAACGGCTATTGAACAGTACTTTGCCACCCATAACAATGCCCCGGATAAAAGGCTGCACCTGCTGACAGAAAAATGCTGGCAACTACTGGTGCAGGAACGTATGAAAGATATCAACCGCAGGCAACTGGCACAACAAATAGCCAATGCCATGCAACAACCCGGTTTTAACCTATATGCCTTTGCCCAATCGCTGAATGGCTAAAAAATAATGAAAATACTACCCGTTGCAAGCTGCAACAATAAGCTGTATTGTTATATTTACAAGATGTTCGTGGAAAACGACCCTAACATATGCTAATTGATATTATTGCAGGCGACAGACCGGACATTCTACGCTTGGCCCCTATACTGGAAGCTATACAAAACGAGCAACGTAAGGGCACGAGGTTTGGATACAGGTTCATATATACGGGGAAGGATACAGACATAGGCCTTTATAACGAGCTTTTTTCCGAACTGGAAATTGATAAGCCTAACTTAATACTGGATATACAGGAACCAACCGAAACGGCCAGTATGGCTGCCATTATGCTGCGCTATGAGCGCATATTGAACAACCACAAGCCGGATATGATATTGGTAACGGGCCGCTCGACAGGGGCAATGGCCTGTGCATTAGCCGCCAGGAAAACGGCCAACATCAGGATAGCATCCCTCAACGCCGGTGTGCGTACGGGCGATGCCAACAATCCACATGAAATAAATCGCATTGTTACCGACTCCATCTCCCAATATTTCTTTACCGCTTCGCATAGTGCCAATCAGCACCTGCGCAATGCAGGCTTTACAGATGAACAGCTTTTTCTTATCGGCAGCACACATATAGACAGCCTGCTGAAACTGAAACCACAGTTTTTGCAGCCCACCTTCTGGCACAACCTGCAACTGCAGGAAAGGAAGTATTATGTACTGGCACTGAATAAGCCCTATAACACGGCCTACCCTGCTACGCTAAAAAACATAGTGCTGCGTATACTAAAGCATACCAAAGGCCTACCGGTGATCATGCCGGTACTACCATCTATAAAGAAGGTGATGGAAGTAGCGGGCGTGCAGGCGCACAACCTGCATATTATGCACCGGATAGGTTATCCGCAGTTTGCCTACCTGCTGACGCACGCCAAAGGTGTGATAACAGATAGTGTACAAGTGCAGGAAGAAGCTACGGTACTGCACTGCCCTACCATTACATTATATCCATATACCGAAACGCCGGAAACTTGCGATATAGGCTACAACCTGCTGGCCGATACACAAAGCAATGCCCTGGAAACGGCTATGGATAAACTGCAAAGCAACCACTGGCATAGTGGCAATGCCCCCTACTTATGGGATGGACAAGCTGCAGAAAGATTGGTGGCTACCCTGAAAAATATGATTTAGTCCTTTTCGATACATTTTAAATATCGTTATAAAATAACGATTTGTTAAACACATCATGAAAGGATAATATTATTATTTTAACTTTACAACTTAGCTTCGTAAAGCTATCAGCCACCTCCGGAAAGTATGATGCCGTTGCCCTCACATCTTATTTATTTACTCACTTTTATAAGCGCGCTTATAATAAGCATGGTTTCTATACCGCAGATCATGTATATCTCGGCTAAGAAACGCCTGTTTGATGTGCCTGACAACCACCGCAAAGTACACCAGCGTATAGTGCCCAACCTGGGTGGCGTGGGCATTTTCTTTGCCTTTATTACTACTTGCTCCCTGTTTCTGAACCCTGATTCGTTCAGGAACTGGAATTATATCATTGCCTCTACTCTGCTGCTGTTTCTTACGGGCATTATGGATGACTTAGTATCGCTTGGGCCCTCAAAGAAATTCATGGCGCAATTCATAGCGTCGTTCATCACCGTATGTATTGCGGATATACGCCTGACATCGCTACACGGTATATTTGGCGTGTATGAGCTTACGTATTGGTACAGCGTTATCTTCAGCATAGTAGGCTGCATATTTGTAACCAATGCCTTTAACCTGATAGATGGTATTGACGGGCTGGCGGGCTCTATAGGGTTGCTGTGCACCTTTACGATGGGTGTGTGCCTGGCTGCTACAGGTAATGCAGGTGGTGCCTGCCTTGCATTCAGCCTGATGGGAGCTATTGCAGGTTTCCTGAGATTCAACAAATCGCCGGCGCGCATTTTTATGGGCGACACAGGTTCGCTGCTATTGGGTTATATGATATCTGTACTGTGCATCATATTTGTAAACTCGCACAGTTCATCGAAGGCTGTAGCTACTATCGTGCATTCACCTGCAGGGGCATTGGTAATAGGCTTGTCGATACTATTTGTACCGGTGTTCGATTCTTTCCGTGTATTTGCAACGAGGCTGGCAAAAGGTTCTTCACCTTTCAAGGCCGATAGGACGCACCTGCACCACTACCTGCTGGATTTAGGCTTTACACATTCGCGCACTGTAACGATACTGATAACTGCCAATATCCTTATCATCACCGTTTCGCTACTGATGCAGGACTTCAACCCTAATCTTGGCATACTGAGCATATTGGTATTATCATTCGGGCTGTTTGCTATACTGTATTACATGCGTAAAAACAGGCTGGCAAAGAATGTAAAAGGCCCTCGCAAACCTATTCCGCCTATCAGCGACAGCAATGTAACCAGAACAGGTAACATCATCCATAACGATATAGCTACGAAGTAAGGGGCACTACTGCTCTATGATGTAGGAACTGCTTTGATATCTATAAAGATATAGGTGCATATTTTCGTGGTAATCGATATTATCGTCCTTATCCTTATTGGGTTTGATATTAAAACGGGTAAATGGTGCAGCCGTATTATCTTTCAGTTTCTCATTAAATATATTGCCATATTTTTTGAGCAAATATCCGTACCAATACAAGGTTTCATATCCCCTGAAAACCATTTCGCCAGGTTTGCTACTGCCCACATCTTTTTTATACCCGTATGCCACTGCCTGTCCTGAGCCGGTAGAAAGAT
>DASWWE010000008.1:0-35093 GCA_036406055.1 Flavipsychrobacter sp.
TCTTCACCTGCTGCCCGGCTTCCAGCTTCACATCTTTATCGCGCATGGTACACTGCACCGTGCCATCGGTACCATCGGCCTGCAGGCCTACTACTACGGCACCATCCTGGTTGGCGGTTACGCTGGCTACCTTGCCCTCTATTTCTACCGCCTGGTTCAGGTATTTTTTATTGGCTGCGGCCTCATCGTCGGTATATTCCTTGGTGATGCCGGCTACGGTAACGGGTATGCCCTTGCGGTCTTCTACCTTTTCATGGGGTTTGTTCCACATACGGTAGGCTACAATGCCGCCAATGGCAATGACCAGAATAACGAGGTAAATCAGCGTTTTTTTCTTCATACTGCTTAGGTTACGGCAATCAAAAATAACGCCATAGCCCTGTTTATATGACAACATTATGACGAAGCGGGAATATGCAGGGATGAAAATGTAGGTACATTAATTGGGGGAGGTGATATTACCATTGCGTTAAAAACACCATTTCTGTTAATACGGGTTGAACTTACTTACATTTTTAAAAATAATGATGAAAGTGATTAACCCTGTCACAACCGACACCCATTTTAACCATTTATTTTTAATGAAAAAAGAACAAAATATTGATACCATGAGAGTAAATTCTATGGTATTTGCAAAGAAATCATACCAACTAAGAGGATCACCAAAATAGGTTCCGATATGCTTTTTGCTTAGATATTCTTTCAGTTTAAAATAAAACAGTATTATGAAAAACACATTGCTAACAATCGGCAACCACTTTATCCAATTTAGTTGTGTTATTTTTTTTATTATCTGTTCCATTTTTAAAAAGTAAGCAAGTTATTACAAGTGTGTGGGACGACCTTATCCAAATGCAAGACCATGTGATTAGATTGCTTCGTGCCTCGCAATGACGCGGGGGGGTGTGCCTGCTACATCCGCCTTGCAAACGAGGAGGAAATAAGTGGTGGTGGAGGTATACTAATAAGTCCCGCTTTGTGTTTCTAATCGTAGTATTTCTTTTGCAAGTTCTACAACGGTAGCCCGGTCATCTTCAGGCAGGTCGTGAATGTGTTTTAGTCCGGGCAGTACGGTATCCAACGCACTCATTTTAGCCTGCAGCAGCAATTCAGGTGTACTTACGGAACCAACATATATCTCGTTATTTACTGCATCGCGAAGCTCTTGAGCGTATTTTTCTATCAGTTCTTTTTCCATAGTTAATCAGTGGTTAAATGAGTTTAAGTCGATAAATGTAAAAATAATACAAATACCCCCTAACCGGCGCTTTGTAATTATGCAGCTTTATCCCACTCATCCGCGTTTGCAACGCGGATGAAATTATTACCTACCGCGTTTAAAACGCTATACCTGCTGCATCCTCGTTACAAACGAGGACGAGGAAGAGGAGGAAGAGTTGTCATGGTTTAGTTACCGTCATCGCCTTGCAAAAATGATAAGCCCAAACCTTCCAGATATAACTGATCATTCAAGCTTTGAAACTGCTTATCCCTAAAATTATCCCGAGCATCCAGATCCTTAATTATATCATCACTAAGCAATATTTCTAAAAATGATTTCGTGTTATTTTTAATCCAAATAGTACTCTTTAAAAGAAAAATTGTTCTTTGTGATGGTACATAGGCAAAATAACAGTCATAAAAGTCACTATTAATAACATCTGCAAAATAATTGCTGCCCTTACGCAAAAGAGATTCCAACACCTTATTAGGTGTCAATGAGTCAATTTTATACTTTGAATACAATCGATCTCGAAGTATTGGATTGAAAATATCAAAATTAGGGTCTAATGCTCGCTTCCTCTTTTCTTCTGTAGTAATGACATTATCGTAAAGGAAATATTCCAGCCAATCACGAGGTCTGACTTCTACCAAAAGAAAAACAACATTATCAAATCCTTTTTGTTTCAACACACGCGCATGAGTAATTTTCATTTCTCTATCCAACTCTTTTTCTTCCCACCAGCCACGTTGCACAAAAGCCATCATTTTACACTTACTTATGACTTCATTGGTGTCAACCAATGCCCCTGAACATCGGAAGCACAATACAGCACTTAGAAAGATGACAATAGCACTAATTCTCATGATAAAAAGCAATAGTTGAAAATACACAATTCCACATACAACTTTTCCTATCCCCACTCGTCCGCGTTTTGCAACGCGGATGAAACTATTACCTACCGCGTTTTAAAACGTTATGCCCGCTACATCCTCGTTGCAAAACGAGGACGAGGAAGGGATGAAATTATTACTATCGCATTTGTAATGTAATTGTTTCTTCCGCATAAAAAAGAAGCAACCTTAGTTTTTTTGCTAAATGGATAATGCAACCAAGCTCAGGATAGCGACTGTCCTTCACTGTATTATCTGCAGTGATATACTTGCTACGAAATTCAGCTATGCTTGATGCGGTAACTTTCTTGCAATCACAATAATTTATTAAAGAGAGTTTTTGAGCTCCCACTCGTCCGCGTTTGCAACGCGGATGAAATTATTACCTATCGCGTTTAAAACGCTATACCTGCTGCATCCTCGTTATAAACGAGGACGAGTCGAGGGTATTTATTCCACACTCACTATTTGATTATTTTCAATTGTATAATCATAACTATAGCTGTTAGTGTAATTATTACTATCACATCCATAAGCGATAGTTATTACATCAAATTTATACTTGAAATCTGCTGTTAGAACTTCTGCCAGAAGCTTTTTAGTGATAGCATCACTCTTACTTCTTAATTCATCCCTGTTATCAATTACACTACAAGGTAGCTTCTTCATCAACAGAAGATAACCTCCTTCCCGCTCGCTATCTTTTTCTATGTAGGGATCTACTTCCCTGATAATCTCACACTGACAACTTTCTTGTAGTTGACCAATAAACAACTTTTCATTTGCATTTAATGGCGGTTGCTTAGGTAGTGCACAACCACAGAAAAGCATCATTAATACTATTATGAAAGCTGGGCGAGGAATCATAAGCTTAATGTTGTCTTTTAAAATTACATCATTTCCGACTAGCACCCATTACCTCTCCCCATTCAACCAATTCTTAAAATCCGCCGCACGCTCTGAGCTGACTACGGGTGGTTCTTTTACTGCGGGCTTCAGGGTAACGATAACGCGGGCTTTGGTATGTGCCTTCATATCTTCTATCGCCTTCAGGTTGATGAGGTACTGGCGGTTGATGCGGAAGAACTGGTGCGGGTCGAGCATGCCTTGCAGTGCATCCAGATTATGGTCCATAGGGAAGGTGCGCCCCTCGAAGGTGCGCGCCAGCGTGGCTTTATTCTCGCTGTAGCAATAGGCTATCTCATCGGCCATCAGGGTTTTGATGTGCTCGCCAAAGCGGATGATGAAACGTGTTTTGTATTCGGAGACAGGCGCTGTCACAGCACCCTCTTCATCGGTGAACAGCTTTTTAAAGCCATCGAGCTTTTGCAGGGCTGCGCGCATATCGTCTTTCTTCAATGGCTTCAGCAGGTAATCGATGCTGGATGCTTTGAAGGCATCTATGGCATACTGGTCGTAAGCGGTGGTGAATATGATGGGGGCATCTATCTTCACCAGCTTCAGCAGGTCGAATGCCGAACCATCGGCCAGGTGCACATCCATAAAGATGAGGCCGGGCATGGGGTGGGTTTCAAACCATGTTCTGGCATCGGCCACGCTATCCAGGTGCGCTGCTATTTCGGCGCCGGGCATTGTTTCTTCTACCAGCTTTGCCAGTCTTTTATACGCTGGTGTTTCGTCTTCAATAATTACTATGTTCATAACAACGGCAAGGTTACTATATACTCGTTATGCACTACCCCAAAGCTAATATGCCTGTCGGTAATGAGTGCATACCGCTTCTTAATATTTATCAGCCCCAGCCCGGCACCTTTTTCTTTACTCAGCTTCGGGTTGATGGCATTGCGCACGGCCAGCCTGTCGCCCTGTGCTTCTATAATAATGGTAAGCGGGCGCGAGCGGGAGGCTACATTGTGCTTTATTGCATTTTCTACCAGCAATTGCAATGCCAAAGGCACAATCTTGCGGGTATGCATGATGGTTTCGGGTACGCGCAGTTCTACCTGCAGGGCATCGCCAAAGCGGCTTTGCTGGATGTAGAGGTAGTGCTGCAATATATTCCATTCCTCGGCCAGCGGCACCAGGTCTTTATTGCGGTAGGTAAGCATATTGCGGTACAGGTCCGACAGTTCGTTGGTGTACTGTACGGCAGCATCCCTGTCTTCTTCTATCAGGTTGGCCAATGTGTTCAGGCTATTGAAAAGGAAGTGCGGGTTTACCTGGCTCTTCAGGTGTTCGTATTCAAACAGCAGGCGTTCGCGCTGCAGCGATGACAGCCTGCGCAGCGATTTTTCGCGCGCACGGATGTAGGCATATATCAATCCTATTATCAATGCCGCTACCAGCCCTATAAACCATAATGCCTGCCAGAAGGGCTTGGTGATGGTGAAGGTATAACGTACCTCATTGCTCTTACTAAAAACATTGTTGAGCGATGCCTGCACACGAAAAGTATAAGTGCCCGGCGATAGCTGCGGAAAGGTGGCCGATTCATCATTCGTTACTATCCAGCTATTACTGTAACCATCCAGCTTGTAGCGGTAGTGCAGCTTATCGGGGTTGGCAAAATTGATGCCCTCGTAGCGAAAGCTGATATGGTTCTGGCTATGATTGAAAGTATTGCGGCCTATGGGTACGGACCTGAAAAATACACTCAGCCCATCTATATGCACCCGCGGGCGGATATCATATGCCGCGTTGATGTTTTTAAATATCAGCAGGCCCTGTTCAAAAGGGATGTATACATTTCCCGCCACATCGCGCGCCGACAGTTTCAGTACCGACGATGTGGTATCGATGCTAAAGCCTTTGCGGTAATTGTAATTGCGAAACTGCCCGCTGGCGGGGTACCATACATCTATGCCCGTGTTGTGCACGGCTACCAGCTGGCCGCTGTTATTGGCGGCAATGGTATGCACATTCACATCTTGCAGGCCTTGTGCCAGCGACAGGTGTTGCCATTGCTTGCCGTTGTAACAATACAACCCATCGCCCAGGGTATTTACCCATATGCGGCCAATGGCATCTTCGGTAACACCGTATATCACTTTAGGCAGGCTGCTATCGGCAGCACCCCAATTGGTAAATTTTCCACCGGCATACATACTGATGCCGCCACCATCGGTAGCCATCCATACGCGGCCCTTGCTATCGGGGTATACCTGGTATATGTAATCGCTGCCGGCACCGCTCTGCTTGTTATGAATGCGCAGCAGCTTTACATCGGCAAGGTCATTATCGCATTCCAGTTCGGCCACACCATTCAGCCCTGCTATCCATAGTTGGTTGTTACGGCCCGATACATCCAGCACCGTTTCGTTTTGCAAAGAAGGTATATGGCCGATAGTAGTCACTTTGCCATTGGCCTCGCGGCAATACAGCCCTCTCCCAAAAGTGCCTATCCACAATCGTTGTTGCGCATCGGCATACAGGCCGGTGATATTGGCAGGGGCTGTGTATTGCAATGCAGGTACTATTGCAGGAACATGAAGCGATACGGCATACAGCTTATCGCCCAGTGCATACCATAAGGTATTGGCCCTGTCGCACACCATGGCACGTATGTCTGCTATGCGGTAAGGGCTTGGTAAGGACAGGTATTGCATATACTCATCGGCCAGCATAGTAATGCCGGTGTTGGTAGCCATCCATATCACCCCCGAACGGCCTAGCATCAGCCTGTTTATCTTGCGGCCTTCCAGGTGGCGGATGGTGCGTACCTGCAGGTGCTGCATATCGGGCGTATATACCTCCAGCGCATAGCCGTCATCGGTAGCTATCCAGGCGCGGTTCCTGCCCATAGGCAATATATCGTTGATGGCCCCCCAATGCCATGGGGTATCCATAGCGGGTGACCATACTTTGCGTGCCTTGCGGCAGTAGAAGGCCACGCCACCCGCCTGCGTGCCTACCCAGCACACTGTATTATCGGGCATGGGCTGTATGGTGCGTACTATATTATCGGGCAGGCCATTGACGGTGGTGAAGGTATTGACCACCAGTTTACCCTTATCAAAATACACTTCGTTGATACCCTGGTCGGTACTGGCTACGATGCGCTTGCCCGGCACAGGAAAGAGGTTATATACATAATCGTCCGACAGGCCCTTATCGGTATTGCAGGCTATGGCGGTATTATTTATCACGGCATAAAAGCCCCTGCCTTCCGTGCTTATCCACAGCGTGCCGCTGCCATCGGCATACATTGATGAGATAGCCGTTTGCGGGGCAAAACTGCGGATGCGGAGCCGGTGCACAGAATCGGCACGGATGATGCCCACCGTACCATCGGCATAGCCTGCCACTACGCGCCTGCCGTTGAAGGCCAGCGCAGTAACGGGTTTATGTATCACATCGGGCACATGCACGGTTTCGCGGCCATTAAAGCGGTACACACCGGCTTCGGTAGCCAGCCATATAAAACCATCTGCATCCTGCAGCATCGCATTCACGCGCACGGGTAGGTTAGCATCATTCAGCAAGAAATCGCGCATGAAGGGCTGCTGCGCCATTGCAGGCACACCACATAGTAATATGATCAATGCTATGATACGGTGCATTTTATAAAAGCATTATTTGCGCAGGGGCACCATCGATGCACCTACGGTAACGTGTATCTCCGGTGCCAGTTTATCATATACCACCTTGGGTATCTTAATATTATGATCGCCCAGCAATACGGGGAACTCTGCTTGTACCACCAGCTTGCCTGCTTTATTTTTCACCTCTACATCTATAATGCGTTCCTGCTCTACGCCGTGTATCTTCAGCCTGCCCTTGGCGCGCACTTTATGCGTGCCTTCCACACCCAGGTCTGTATCTTCTATTATTTTTCCGGAAAAGGTAGCCTCGGGGTATTGCGTTGTTTCCATATAATTCTCATTAAAATGCTCGCGCTGCAGGGGGCTGTTAAACCCCATGAACGAAACGATGGCTACTTTGAAAGCGAAAGTTTTTCTTTTGAGGTCAATAGCGCCTTTCAACTCTTGTGTAGCGGCGCGAATGAGCTCGTGGGGAGCATCGGAGTAAAAGCGTACCATGCCTTTGTTTACCTCGTACACACTTTGTGCCTGGGCAGCCTGCAGCATCAATACGGTTAGTATCATTAAGATGAAACTACGCATAAACGGCTCTTAAAGATAAAAGATTAATCGGAATCTAATGTGGTGTTTCAAAGCCGCATACAGGTTTTTCGTATCTTAGATATATTACCCTATAGTATAATGATGCGATTTTTACGGCAAACAAACATATTATTGTTGTTGATGATAATGGGTGCACTGCCATTGCGTGCGCAGGATATTGAAATAGGCCCCATCAGCAAACTAAGCATCTGCCAGCGGGATACGGTTTACATACCCTATACGGTCAGCAACTCTTTCCCTGCGGGCAATGTATTTACGGCAGAAATGTCGGATGCGGCGGGCAGCTTTGCAGCACCTGCGGTAGTGGGTAGCGTGGCAGCTACGGGCAGTGGCTATATCGTGTGCAGCATACCCAAATCGGTAACAGCGGCCACAGGCTACGTTATCCGCATAGCATCGAGCATGCCGGCCAATTATTCCAGCAATACCACACCGCCGCTTTCCATACGCCCGGTATCTACTATATCCATCGTTACCAATAGCCCCCTGTGCGCTACCGATACGCTCCACTTTAAAGCTAATACGGTACCGCGCCCCGATACGATAAAATGGTATTTCCCCAACGGCATGGTAGTAGCAGGACAATTGGTAGATGAATGGCGCGATGTGCCGGACTATGCCGGTACAACCATGGCGGTATCGACACTGGCCGGCTGCAAGGATACGGCTTACAGCACCGTAACTGTAAAGCCCGCACCTGATACAGCTGCCATTACCAGCAACAGCCCGCTATGCGAAGGCGATACGCTGAAACTGACAGCCACACCGCCTGCCGGTGCCTTACCCGTTTTTAAATGGTATGGACAAGGTGGGTTTACCACCACACTGCAAAACCCGGAAGTACCCAATGTACCGGTTTCCTATAGCGGGGAAATGATACTGTATACGGTAGCCAATGGGTGCCGTTCGTTTCCGGCAAAGCATCACATCACCGTACTGCCAAGGCCGCAAAAGCCGGTAGCCACCAGCAATTCGCCCATATGCGAGGGCGAAAACCTGGACCTGGATGCTACAGATGTACCCGGTGCGCGCTATATATGGCACGGCCCGTTTGGTGTAGAGGCCAATTTCCGCAACCCATCGATACCCAGCCTGCCGGTAAGCGCTACGGGATATTATATAGTAATAGATTCGGTAGGCAGCTGCTGGAACAGCGATACCATTTTTGCAGAAATAAAAGCATACCCGCAGAAGCCGGTGATTAGCTACGACCCTGCCTGCGCGGGCGATACGCTGCGGCTGCATACGGGCGATAATACACCCGGCATTATCTATAACTGGATGGGCCCCAACAATTACAGGCAGGCGATACAGCACCCTGAAATATACAATGCCACCACTGCCAACAATGGCAAGTATATAGTATATGCTGCCAATGGCAGATGCGTAACCTGGGGCGATAGCACAGAGGTGACCATTACCCCATCGCCCGATGTGCCGGTGGCGGGAAATAACGGCCCGCTGACCGAAGGAGAACTGCTGAAACTGACAGCCAGCAGCACCACGCCGGGCGTAAGCTATAGCTGGACGGGCCCCAACAACTTTAGCAGCAACGAGCAGAACACCGATGTAGGCTTTGCCGAAATGTACAATGCCGGCACCTATATAGTAACGGTAGCAAAGGATGGATGCACATCATCGGCCATTACCAATGTGGTGGTGAATGCAGGCATTACAAAGAATGATTTTAAGCTATACCCATCGCCCAACAACGGGACATTTACCATAGCTGCCCACCTGGAAATGAACCAGGCTATGCCGCTGGAAATAATAAATGCAGCCGGGCAATGCGTGTATAAGGCGGAAATAAACAGCGATAACCGTAAACTGATGCACACCATAGACCTGAAAGACAGGCTGGCGGGCGGTGTGTACTACATAAAAATAAAAATGGACGGCAGAACGTGGAAACGACCGTTTACAGTAGTGCGATAATTGCAGAACAATAGACAAAACAGAGGGCCCCTTTACGAAGGGGCTTTTTTTGTTAAGGCACTTTAACAGCCCGGCGCGTACCTTTGGCATACGGGTTGATATAAGAATAAGGGTATGAAACAATGGCTGGCAATAGTGGCTATGATGGTGTGCGCACATGCAATGTATGCGCAAAGCGACTATGCCCGTAATAATGACACCGTGCTGATGGTGCGCCTGAAACAGGTAGATGTGCAGGCCGGCCGCAACTGGGACAATGATACCGTGCGCTATAAATACAACCAGATGCGGTATTATGTAACTACCATACTGCCTTACCTCAACGAAGCCACCAAGCTATTCACCGAACTGAATGCCAAAGTAAACGACCCCACCGTTGGCAAAAAAGAACGTAAAGCATTTGTAAACAGTAAGGAAACGGAACTGCGCACCAAGTTTGAAAACGAGGTGAACAAGCTGAACGAAACACAAGGCGTGCTATTGGTGAAACTGATAGGCCGCCAGACCGGTGTGAACATCTACAGCATGCTGGAAGAATTTAAAAACCCCTTTACTGCAGTGAAATGGCAGACGTGGGCACGCCTGCATGGCTTCAACCTGAACCGTAAATACGACCCGAATGCCGAACCGATGCTGGAACATATAATGGAGGGACTGAACTACCCCCTGCCGCCCCTTTATGGCGAAAGCAATACACCGGTGCTTACCAAAGAGATGATACGCTATTAATTCTTCCTTTTATGTAGCGTTAATTTTTACCGTCCGTTTGATGAAACGGTATAAAAACATGCTATTTTTTGCCGTTCGTCGAATAAGCTGGCATGATAAAAAAGCTTATATTACTTTCGCAGGAAATATAACCGAAGCGTATGAAATTCATAAAATTTACCCTTCTTACTACCTTATTAGCCAGCAGCTTAGGTAGCTTTGCTCAATTATCTTCCGGCCTTGTTGCCCACTGGAATTTTGATGGCTCTGTAACCGATGTGAGTGGCAATGCCCACAACGGCACTGTACACAATGCTACCCCCGCCACCGGCAGGCACGGCATAGCCAATACCGCTTACTACTTCAACGGCACCAACAGCTATATAGGCGCTCCGTACCGCAGCGACCTGAATCTTAGCAACTTCACTATTTGCGCAGTAGTGAAACCCGATGGTTATTATACCGGCACCTGCCAGCTCAATATGATTGCAACACGTGGTATAGATGGAACTACCGGCAGCTATAGCCTTTATTATACTGACAACTCTTATAACGACTGCTATAACTACGATACGGCACTGAATGTATTTGAAGGAAAAGCCGGTAACTATGCCGGCAACTATGCCGACTGGCAGTATTCGCCTAACATACGTACGGGCAACTGGTACAATGTGGTCATCACACTGGATGGCACTGCATATAAAGTGTATGTGGATGGCATACTGAAAAGCACCGTACCTGTAACAGGCACTATAGGCAGCAGTACAGACAGCATATGGATAGGCGCCAACTATGGCCACTCATCGTACCCCTACTGGCTGAAGGGCTACATCGATGACCTGAGGATATATAACAGGGTATTATCGCTTACTGATATTGCTACATACAATTCTTATATCAACATCCCTGCCTTCAATACTAACCTTTGTGCAGGCACACCTTTCAACCTGAGCTATTATACAGACAGGGCCTTTACTTCCGGCAATACATTCAGTGTACAGCTATCTGATGCTACCGGCAGCTTTGCCAGCCCTACGGTTATAGGCAGCGTTACAGCTACCACATCGGGCAGCATTACCTGCACTATACCGGCAGCTACACCGGCAGGTGCCGGCTATAAGCTGCGCATTGTATCAACATTGCCCGCACAAACCACGGAAGAAATTGCCGTTGCTGTGAATGGCAGCACCTCCCCTACCGTTAGCCTGGCGGCAAGCCCGGCAGTAATAGCGGGCAAAACTGCCGCTGTAGGCATGGGCAGCAGCGTTACCTTTACTGCCACAGCTACCAATGCTACCTCATATACCTGGAAGAAGAACAGAGTGCCTATAGCAGGCGCACCTAATAGCAATACTTACGTTGCCGTAGCTAACATCCAGTTCATGAACAATGACACCATATCTGTAGTAGCAAGAGGCAACAGTGCCTGTGCATCGCCCGATAGTGCCACAGACTATGTAGCCATGCTGATAAATGTAGGTATTGATGATGCCACCAAAGAGATGAATGTAAATGCATATCCCAACCCCAGCAATGGCAACTTCAGCATAAAGGGCTATGTGCCAGCATCCGGCAACCTGCAGATAAGCGTTTACAATGCCATAGGCCAACTGATACTTACCAAAGAAGCCACCGTAACGGCCAATGAGCTAAACGAAACGATACAACTGGGTGCGGTAAGTGCGGGCATCTACCAGGTAAAAATAGGCAACGAAGCGGGTAGCAAAACACTACGCATTACGGTGCGGTAAACAGTTCATTCTATTACAATTGATATTTTTATTCCCCCGAATGCGACAAGCTGATGTTGCATTCGGGGTTTAACAATCCACTCTACAATGATAAAACAATTACTTACGGCGCTTGCATGCCTGACATTAAGTACCGCCGCACTGGCGCAATCATCGGCGGGCCTTATTGCCCACTGGAATTTTAACGGCAATAGTAATGATGTGACGGGCAACGGGCACAGTGGCACCGACCATAATACCACTAATGCAGCCGGGAAAAGCGGGGTGCCCAATACTGCCTACCGTTTCAATGGTACATCCAGCTATATTACTACCCCCTACCGAAGCGACCTGAACATGACGCAATATTCCATATGCGCTGTGATAAAACCAATGGGATATTATACAGGGCATTGCCAGGGAAATTTCGTACTGCATCGCGGATATCAGTATGCAACCAGCAGTTATGGCCTGCATTACTTCGATAATGCATATGATAGCGACTGCAGCATTACAGATACAGCGCACAACATATTTATAGGCATGACCGGTGATGCAAATTATCAAGGCATTGATATGTATTACACTCCGCCCGTTGTTACCAATACATGGTATAATGTAGTCGTTACTTTTGATGGCACTAACCTGAAAACCTATATAGATGGTGTACTGAAAACGGACGCAGTGCCACTGTGGGGAGGTATAAGCGGTACATCTACCGATAGCCTGTTTATCGGTGCCAGTTATAATGGCACGGGCGGCAGCTACCCATACTGGATAAATGCTTACCTGGATGACCTGCGCCTGTATAACCGTGTGCTGGCCGATACGGAAGTAGTGGAATACAATACCAATGTTACGATACCAGCATTCAATACTTCGCTGTGTATGGATAAGACCTTCAACCTGCCATATAATATTGAAGGCACCTTTAAGGCAGGCAATATATTCACAGCAGAGCTTTCCAATGCATCGGGCAGCTTTGCATCGCCCACGGTGATAGGCACTACCGCTGCTACTACAGCCGGCGTTATCGCCTGCACCATACCTACATCGCTGACACCTGGGAGTGGTTACCTGGTGCGTATAAACGCATCTAACCCCGCAAAGATTTCGGATGCTGTAGGTGTAACCATCAACAGCTCGGCCACACCAGCCGTAACGCTGGCCGCTACTCCTTCTACCAGTGTGGGCGGCATTACACTGGTAGGCATGGGCAATACCATTACCTTCAAAGCTACACCATCTACGCCTGCTACTTCATATATATGGAAGAAGAACAGCACTGTGATAACAGGCGCCACTACCGATACCTATACTGCCATAGCGGGTATCAACTTTGTATCCAACGATACCATAAGTGTAACTTATAAAACCGGGCATACGTGTGCCCCTACAGACAGCGCCATTGCAAAACTGACAATGGAGATAAGCACAGGCATAGAGGATATAAACAATAGCTTTAACACGGGCATATACCCCAACCCAAATAATGGCAATTTTGTGATAAAAGGCTATGTACCGGTAAAGGGAGATGTACAGGTGATTATACAAAATACGATAGGCCAAACCGTATATGCAAAACAGGTAGCTATATCTGACAACAGCATAAACGAACCGATTTCGCTGAGCGGATTTGGCGCAGGCATCTACCAGGTAAAAATAGGCAACGAAACCAGCAGCAAAACGCTGCGCGTAACCGTGCAATAAGAAGCTACGATAGTATATAAAAACAGCCCCGCTATATGCGGGGCTTTATATTTTTAGAAAGAACTGAGGTCAGCAATAATGATCTTATCGTTTGTAAGACTGATGGTCTTATCGCCCATTACCTTGTTTGGTATCTTCTCCAGTATCATCAGTTGCTTATCTTCTTTTGCAATAAAGACGGGGCTATTTTTAATGCCCGTATAAATGGCCGATAGCCTGTTATTCAGTTGCATTTTATGATACACATCCTTTGCCGCCAGGGTACCGGCCGGTTTCAGGTTGGCAGCCAGCCTCAATATATCTCCATACCGGCTTTGCAAGAAATATTGGCCGGGATAAATATCGGAGAGCGTACGGCCTTCTGCTAATGACGTTTTCAGGTAGATGTGTTTTGCGTCTTTCCATTCTGTATAATCTTGCAGGTAATCTTCTTCCTTGCCAAAGCGATAAGCCGCCAGTATTTTGCCCGACTGCAGGTTGATTCTATAGAACGATGCACTGCCTACCAGCACCACATCGCCATCTACCTGGTCGGCATCGTATATAACATTGTTTTCCTCAACAGGTGTGGTATAGTAAAAAGTACCATCGCCGATGTTGATAGCCGCGAGATACCCCTGCCCGAATGTTACCGCCTTACCATTTCTTTTAGCAAAACCGCGAGCGAGTATATAGAGTGTATCGCCCTGCTGCCAGATAGTGGATGCGCCTGTAGGGACAGGTAATGATTGTCGCCATAGCAGGTTGCCATCGGGCGCTACATGTATCACCTCTTCCATACCTGCCAGTGCATAGCCATTGGCTGTTTCCAGGATGGCAGAATGTGCGCCATGCACTACGTCAGACTCCGTAACATAAGTACCTGCACCCAATAGCACTGCTGCCGCCGTGCCCAGCACATTGGTAACCACCATAGCTGTATAGTCTTTGCTGCCCGTAATCAGTTCGTGGCGCCAGCCATTACCATTGCGCAGGTCAATATACTGCAGTGCGCCGGCAGCTACCAGCATGCTATGCGTGTCGGGTGTCATCACATCTCCCCAGCCAAAGCGCTTGTCTATCTTTGCATCCCAAAGGGCTGCGCCTGTGCGCATATCGTAACCAACACCATCTGCTGCTATACCTACATGCAACGCATCGTTGGTTGACAATACCCCTTTTACCGACCAAGCCTTTTTACCGGTGGTGGTATTGTATACATCTGTTATTTTACCATCGTACCGGGTAATGTATTGCCTGAAGCCTACCACATCGGCTATCTCGCCTTTTATTGTGTTGAGATAGACAAGGGTATCGCGTACTATATCTACACATGCTATGTGATGTTTATTGCTACTATTATCATCGAGGTACAGATATAGCAGGTTGCTATCGGCATTGGTATTATAGCCTGATATGTGGTATGGTGCTACACTATATTCTTTTACAGGTACACGCCTTCCTGATACACCATCAATATACTTTTGCTGAACAGAAAGATTACGTGGCAATTGTGCCAGGCATGTAGCAGCCATTGCAGACAAGATAAGGGCGAGGGTTAGTTTCATGCTGCAAAGTAAAAGCTATATGCATACATATACAAGCAGCATTGCGCATATGGCGACAACCTATACCTCGGCTATTTGTACAGCACTGCTGCGCCGTGGTAGTAGGTGTCATTCACAGTAGCACCATCTACTACGCGGAAGGTTTCTGTCTTCTTCCAGATGCACTTGCCACAGGCTGATTCACGAAAAGTGAAATTGTATATTTTGAAAGTATCCTGTGTGGCCGGTATTTCTATCAGCACATCGTAGCCACCTGTAAAGCTGGCGGTGTAGGTAGAATCATCATAGGTGCTGTATGGGTTTTGCATATTACGCGGCTCTACCACCTGCGAAAAATTGCTGCCCGATGCATAACCGGTAAAATACATGGTATCAATATCGGAAGCGCTGTACCCACGCAGGTGGGCGCTGAAAGCGGGAAAGGCACAATCGGCCTTGGGGCAGCAGGATGATACTAATAGCACAAAAGCTGACAGGTAAAAAACGGAGCGCATAAATAGTTGGTTATGGGAATAGTGAAGGCAATTAATATGCCAAACTATCTTATGCCATCCTTCTTCTCAGCTATTTTCTGCAGGTCGCTCCAGGCACCGCCATTGTATACATGCTTATACCCACGCCGTTTCAGCACGCTTATAGCTTTTACGCTGCGCAACCCGTGAGAACAGCAGGTGATGATGACCGTACTTGTATCGAAAGGTATGGCTACCTTGCGCAGCTTACTTAGTGCTATGTTTACCGAGCCATTTATATGCCCGGTTTCATATTCGCCGGGGGTGCGCACATCCAGTATCACTGCACCGCTTTTCAGCTTACGATCCAGGCCGTCATCCAGCGTGGCTATGGCATAGGTTTTATATACCACAAACACCAGCAGGGCAGCGCCTGCGATTATACCAATATATTTCATTATTATAAATTTTTAGTACCTGAAGTAGGGTCTGGCAGCCAATGGCGAAAACGGCCAGGGTATGGCTATGCATATAATACCCAATGCTATTGCAAACCATAGTAGCATAGCCTTGAACTTATCTTTATCTGCCTGTTGCCTTTTAGCCCTGGCCGAACCAATGGTGAGTATAACCACAGCTGCAAGCATCAGTGATACGTGTATCACACTAAAGAAAAGTGCATCCATATGCTGCACCGCATTGCCTGTATGCTTCCAGAAGTATTTGACAACAGGGCTTTCCATATAAAACACCATACCTATCAATAGCTGTATATGTGCTATGGTGGCCGTCCAGTGGCGAATGGCATTATCCGCTTTCCCAAAAGGCTTATGGAGGGCATATCCGCGCCATGCACGTGCAATGGCATACACCAGCGACACCAATACCAGCCACCGCATCAATGAGTGATAAAATGTGAGTGACTGATACATCGCTATCTGTGTTTAACGATGCGAAGATAGAGAAAACATACTAATCAGTATGTTTTTTTGAGAAATTATTTTTTGAGCCCGTTCAGATATTGCTTCAGTTCCTTTAGATATATCACATAGCTATCGGCCGTATTATATAGCTTGGCATAATTTCGAATGCCCCAGTAGCCCGCCATTATGAAATAGGCTACTTGCTGTGGGTTTACATTACTTCGCAGCAGCCCTGCCGTTTTACCATTGCTGATGCAGGCCTGCAAACCTTCGCGCCAATGGTTTACCAGTTCGGCCATTGCGGTATTAAACGCATCGCTTATATGGGGCAGTTCGTGCGCCAGATTGCCGGCGGGGCAGCCATACTGCACTTGTAATGCAGGGGTTTCCAGCAGCAGGTGCTTCATCAGGCTGTAAATATCTTTTAGCGGGTCTTTGGAATTGGACAATTGGGTAAAAGCCTCGCCCATAGCAGGAAACATGACTTCATGTATCACCGCAAGGCCCATCTCATCCTTGTTTTTGAAGTGATAATAAAAAGCACCTTTGGTAACTTTTGTTGTAGCCAGTATATCATCTATACTGGTGGACTGGTAGCCGTTGGCGTATATCAGCTCAAATGCTTTTTGTAAAATATCCAGTCGCGTAGCTGCAGCCTTACCCATGTAACAAAGTAAGTGAAAAATATGCAGCCATTACCCTTCAATCCATTTGCGAAACTGTGCGGCTTTTTCTTTACTCACTACAACATCCGGCATCTGCGGGCATTTCATCTTTACAATTATTTTGCCTGTTTCATCGCTGCGCAGGCTGTCTATGTATTGCAGGGCTACGATGTATTGCCTATTGGCACGGAAGAACGTATGCGGGTCCAGCAGTTCTTCTATTTCATCCAGCGATCGGAAATCGGTGATGAACTTCTTGCCTTCACGATGCACCATATATATCACTTCTTCTTTGGCAAAGCATACGATCTCATCCACATGTATCAGCAATATATTGCGGCCATAATGGGCGGTAAAGCGTTCTTTGTATTTCTTGCTGCTGTTGAAGTTTTGAAAGAACTCGTTAATCTGTTGCAGGTAGGTTTCGTTGCCAAATTTAGATTGCAGCAGGTGAAACTTATCCAGTGCTGCGCGTAGTTCTTTTTTGTCGATGGGCTTTAGCAGGTAGTCTATACTATTCACCTTGAAGGCTCGAATGGCATATTCATTGAAGGCAGTAGTGAAGATGATGGGGCACTGCACATTGCGCTGTGTAAATACATCGAGGCTGATGCCATCGGCCAGTTGAATATCGGATATGATAAGATCGGGCGTATAGCGCGACAGCACTTCGCGTGCTTCCTTCACACTCACTACCGGGCCGGTTATTTCTGCATCGGGCTCCAGTTGCTTCACCAGTTTTATCAGGCTTTCAGCTACCAGGTGTTCATCTTCCAGTACCAGTATCTTCATGAGGGCAAATTTACAGCAATGGTATCTTTATTGTATAGCTGGCTTCGTTGTTGTCTATCTGTATCTGCTTATCGGTAAGGTAAGCGTATAATTGCTGCAGGTGCAGTATACCCTGCCCGTTCGATGTTTCTATTTGTTTCCGCAGTTGCTTATTATTCTTCATTACCAGGTAGTCGCCATCATCGGTTATATCTATATGCAGCGGCTCATTGGCCTGTACTATGTTGTGCTTGATGGCATTATCTATCAGCAGTTGCAGGGTCACCATTACAATGCCTTTATCACTTGCCGCATCCGATATGTTGTGCCTTATCCTCAAGCCATCGGCATAGCGTATGTGCAGCAGCTCTATGTAATGCTGTATAAATTCCAGCTCTTCGTACAGGCATACCACTTCGCTTTCCTTATGTTGCAATACATAGCGATACACTTTTGCCATATGCCGCACAAATTCAGATGCCAGTTCCGGGTTGGTATGAATCAATCCATCCAATGATGTGAGGGTATTGAACAGGTAATGCGGGTTCACCTGGTTGCGCAACTGGTGATATTGCAGGTCGAATTTTTCCTTTTCCAGTTGGGCGGCCTGCACTTCCAGTTCCGTTTTCTCCAGCAGGCTCTTTTGCCAGTTGTTATAAAAAAAGGAAGCATAAAAACTGAAATTGAACAAAGCCACCATCACTACAAAGAATACTACAGCCACCACAACAAACTTCTGGTTGACGAAAGTAGGCAGGTATGGCTTGGAATAACTCACAGCAAAAAGAACAACCGGTGCCAGCAACACCAAGCATATGGAGAGCTGTATCAACACCCTGCGCATGGGCCCCTGTTCAAACGGGATGTATTTATCCAGCACCTTGCTGAGCCATTTCACCAGGTGCCAGATGCCTATCATGGAGATAGTTTGCATGAAGAAGCTGAACACCTGCCGTGCCATAGACCATTCCGGTATCATAAACAGGCGCACTACCGATATGGCAAAAGTAAACAGCATGATGAGCAGGTAAGGTGTAAGCCTGTTTTGCACAAACTGCATTTTCTTTTGCTGGTATGGGTACTGGTATTTGTATTCGTATTGATACTTATACTCGTACTGGTATTGCTGCTGTTGCTCGTCGCTCAAAATGGTCTCGCTTTTTCTTTCCATCACAAGATACTTGGTTTAGCCCTGTTTCCCATTGGGGTAATGTGCACTAATGATGCGGCCATCTTCCATCTCTATGATGCGGTCGCTGCCATTGGCAAAATCAACATCGTGCGTTACCGTGATGATGGTTTGCTTATTATCATGTGCCAGCTGTTTGAAGATATCGAACACGCGCGTAGAGTTGGCCTTATCCAGGTTGCCCGTAGGCTCATCGCCCATGATAACAGTAGGGTCGTTAACCAATGCACGGGCAATGGCCACACGCTGCTGCTGCCCGCCGGAAAGGCGTGATGCATGCTTGGTAGCATATTCATCCATACCTACCAACCGCAGCTTTTCCATCGCACGGTGTTCTATTTCCTTGTCGCTGTATTTGCCTAAACGCAGGGCAGGCATCATTACATTGCGCAGCGCTGTAAACTCCGGCAACAGGTAGTGAAACTGGAATACGAAGCCTAAATGCTCGTTACGAAAGGCTGCCAGCTGGTTTTGATTGAGGCCGGTAACGGTGGTATTATTTATCTCCATGGTGCCTTCATAGTCGGTATCCATGGTAGAAAGTATGTAGAGCAACGTACTTTTGCCGCAGCCCGATTTGCCGATAATAGAGAGGAACTCGCCCTGCTCTACATCAAAGCTAACCCCCTTCAGCACCTGGAATTTTTCAGGCTCGGTAAAGTATTTTACGATATTGGTTGCTTTCAAGATTTTCATAACACAATAGCTAAACGCTTTATTATCCCCTGATGATACGCACCGGGTCTACCTTTGCAGCCCGCTTGGATGGAAAGTACCCTGCGAACAAAGTGGTTAAGAACCCAAAGAATAAACCAATGATATAGTGCAGCGGGTTGAAGTTAACAGGAAACGTATCGATACGGAAAAACTCACCGGCAGGGAATGGTGTGATGGACAAAAGATAACTGAAAAAGAAACCGATGAACAAACCAAAGAAACCACCGGCTATGCCTATCATTACCGATTGCAGCATGAAAATGGCTGTTACATCACTACCCTGGAAACCCGTAGCCTTTAGTATAGCTATGTCTTTCATCTTGTTGATGATGTTCATGTTCATGATATTGTAGATACCAAAACCGGCTACTACCAATAACGTTGCACACACTACAAAGGTCATGATATTTCGGATGCTCTCACCCGCCAGCAGGCTTTGGTTGGCTGTTTCCCAGTCTTCTACATACACACCGCCCAGCTGGTTTTCAAGCTTCTGTTTGAACATACGTGCGCCATTGATATCATGCAGCTTGATGTTGAGGTCGGTAACATAAGAAGGGTCTTTCTGCAATATCTTTTGCACCGTAGCCAATGTAGCATAGCTGCGCGATTCATCCATGGCTGCTACACCAAAGGAAAAGATGCCCACTACTTTCAGGTTCAGGTTGCCGCCTTCGGGACTGGTAACACTTACCCTATCGCCCACCGTTACGTTCATTTTCTTCGCCAATCCCTTACCCATCACTATCACATCAGAACCCTTCAGCAGGTCATCCAGTTCACCCTCATCCATCTTTTTATCCAGCTGGAACAGCGCCTCTTGTTTCTTTACATCTATACCATAAATATTGCCCGGGATCTGCACCGGCCCATTGTTATAAAACACCTGCGACGACAATTGCGGCGCCACACCCATCACTTCGGGCATCCTTTCTATCTGCTGCGCCAGCGTAAGGCCATTCTTTATCTTGCTCAGTTCATTTTTCGGGCGCTGGTGTTCTACCACATACCAGTCATTTTCCTTCTGCGGCTTATCGAGGGCTATTATTTTTTTATCCTCTATTTCCAGCGGCTTGTAGATGCGCACATGCGGCGTGTTATCCATAGCCATGTCTTCGGTAAACTGGTTCACACCCGTCATAAAGCTGATCATGATGATGAACATGGATATACCAAAGGTCACCCCAAGCATGGCAACGATGCTCTGCCGCTTTTTAGTAAGCAGGTGGGTAGTGGCAATATTTAATGAGAGTTTCCAGTTCATTTTTTCAGGATTATCGTAGCAGATTTTGACAAGCCACTTTTTACTTCCACCCAGTTTTCGTCTTCTATACCCTTCTGTATTTTCACACGTTTTTCTTTTCCATCTTCCTTAATGGTAACGCTGTCGCCTTTTTGCAGTGCCGCTTTCGGTATGGCTAGTACCTGTTTCTTTTCTGCCACTACTATATTAGCTTCCAGGTTCAGGCCATACATCTCTACCGGCACAGGGTCATCCAGCACCGCATCTACACGAAAAGATTGCTCTACCTTATTCAGCAACGGATATACCTTAGCCACGTGCGCCTTGAATACTTTATCAGGAAAGGCATCCATGGTTATCAATACCTGCTGGCCGTTATATACTTTATCCAGGTCATCTTCATCTACCAGTAGTTTTGCATACATCTTGCCGGCACCTACCAGTGCTACCGGCTGGCTGGGTGTTACCAGGTCGCCCTGCTTTTTATATACATCATACACTACGCCATCTACATAGCTTTTCAGCTTGCCTACATTGCTTTGTGCTGCGGCTATGTTTAGTTGATTCTGTGCTTCCTGCATCTGCAGGTTGGCACTGATGCGCTGCTGCTGCCATTGTTGCTGCAGGTTCTGGTAATCTTTCAGCGAACTTTGGTATTGCAGGTAATATTTTTCGTAGTTGCTCTGCGAAGTAGCCTTTTGTTCATACAGGTTTTTGTAACGTACGTATTGCAGGCTATCCTGCTGCATTTTGATACGCGCTACCTCTATGCGCCCCTGCAGCTCGCGAAAGGCAGGTGCATTGGCCGATACGGCGGGAGCGGTCCTCTGCACGAACGCCGCAGCACCCTGCTCTTGCGCCGTACGCACATCGTTACTGATGCTGAAGAGCAACTGCCCCTTGTGTACCTTATCACCTTCTTTTACCAGTGCTTCCACCAGGTAGCCATCTACCGATGACAATACTTTATACTCTTCTTCAGGCACCAGCGCGCCCGATGCATATACCGCCGAAGTAAGCATTTTCATTTCGGGCTTTACTTCTTCCTGCTTTTTGCCACAACCCGTAGCTGCCAAAGCCAACAGTAAATAGGATAGCTGTCGCTTCATTGTATTAAAAATTTTGAGTGCTTAACAGATGATATAAAATGCCGTCGGCAAGGTTTTGCAGATATTCCATGCGCGCCCGGTTATATTCCTGGAAGATATTATTGAACTCGTCAAACTCCATTACACCTTCCTGTATATTCAGCTTCGCAATGCGAAGGTTATCGCTTGCCGTAGCTACTTTATCTTCCAGCAATGTATGTTTGCTGTATGCCGCTTTGTATTGTGCATACCAGTCTTGCTGCTGCTGTGTAAGGGTAGCGCGGGTACGCTCCTGTTCCAGCTTTGCACTCTCCAGCTGCAGCTTGCTTTTATGCTGCAATGAACGGTAATAATTTCCCTGGAACAACGGCACATCCAGACGCACACCCACATTGGCAGTATTGAATTCTACATTGCCTTTCCCGGCCTCAAACTTGCTCTGCATATTATATGCATACCTGCCTGCCGCCGATAAGCGTGGCAGGCCACCTCTGCGGCTTTCACTTAATGACAACTCGGCTACACGTAGTTTATAGTCTGCCTCCTGCCACCCCGGGCGGTTGGCAGGATCATTCGCCTGTTGCACAATAGGCCAATTGAAGTTGCTGAGTGTTTCCGTTAGCGCCAGAGAATCATTCTTCACATTCAGCATGGCATGCAGGTTATTTTCTGCCTGCTGCAATTGCTTTTCATAATTGAGCGCGGAAGACTGCACATCGAGGTCGAGATTTTTAGTGCGATTATAGTCGGATGGATTTACTACACCATTGTCGTTCCGCTGCTGCATGATGCGCATCAATTCTGCGCTGGTAGCGGCATTCTCGGTATTCAACGCCAGCACTTCTTTTGTTATCAACGATTGGTAATATGCCTGCACCAGTTGTATATGAAAGTTTTCCAGCGCCGACCTGCTACCGAAATCGGCTTGTTTGTTTGCGGCCTTTGCTTTTGATAATTGTGCCCATTTTTCCAGGTTGATGATGGGCATACTTAGTTCTGCACCGGCACTGAATATATATGGCAAGCCAAACTGGGCCTTAAGATAAGTACCCGGTGCACCACCCAGCACCTCGGCCGGTATCACCTGCGTAGCAATGATGGGATAATAATCGCCAGTACCAAATGCATTGACCTTAGGGTACAAACCCGAGGCCTGTATGTTGACATCCTGCTTTGCCACCAAGGGTTGCAGCTTTGTTTGCAGCGCTGCAGGTGCATGCGCATCGGCATACTTCAGCAGTTGTGACAAATTCTGTATCTGCACCTGTGCCGTACTTACAGTAGCCATCAGCAACGCCAGCATCAGTACATAAAAAAAGCGCATTGCATTTCAATTTTATACAAAGTGAATGCAATACGCCTAAATACCAAACTGCTTTACATCAAAACGGAAAAAATATGCATGGAGGCGGGGTTAGGGGAACCGTACCCGCCAAAACAATAATACCCAACGTAAAAGCGTGTACCCACCAAGTACAAGGGAAACCCATAGTAAAATGCGACATTCAGCTTTTTTAGCTGCCAGTTGACTGGAAAGCATTCCATTATCATGCGTCAAGGCAACCTCTGCTGCCCTATTCACTACCTGCATTTTTCGGGATAGGTACACAGTATCTGTCTTGTAATGATATTTGTTTATATAGCGCCATTGCATGCGTGTAATGGTATCTGTATGAATAGTAGTATCTGTAAATACAACAGGATCGCCTTTTAAATAAATAAAACTATCTTTCTCATATGCCAATGGTGGAAATGTACCGGAGCAATGCTTAGCTACCAGGTGAGGATACTGCGTTTGCACCTTTACTAATTGCCTTGCTGCATGCCTTTCAGAATAACAGCCAAGCAGCATAACAGCAAAAGAAAAGAAGATAAAGATATAGGTGATAGTGGTCTTCATAATTACCGGTTTATATTATTCTCAATACGCTCTATACGTGCTTCCAATAGCTTTATTTCAGCCTTCTGTATAATCATATCCGTCTTAAAGCCGTAGTAAACACTTAAAACAGTCGATACACTAACTGAAGTACATACCACTAATGCCCATATCAGGCGCAGGTTAATACCCTTTAGTTGTTTGTCTATAATCGATATTTCATGCGTTGTCATGACTCAGATTTTTCAAGGTTTACGATTCCAAACAGTTTCGACAGGCCCCATACTAACATGTTAATACCAGAAAACCATTTTAATAACAGCAGCTTGGTATACTCATTTATACCGGGGTAGTCAGACACCATAAATACGGCTACAGATAACAGCAGGAACACGATGCGGAATGTATATTTTGCCCACAGCGGCGTAGGGTTTTGTATTTGCGATGTGCCAAATTTTGTTTTCATGTTTAACAGTTTATTGCACAATGGCAAGTTTGTAAATAGCACCGTCTATCTCTACCTCAAGGAATTTATCTGTCTGCAGTGTAACAGTCGAAGTCGTTATTACCTTACCAATTTTTATTTCACCTGCACCATTGGCAGAAGGCTGTGCTGTCTTCAGCTTCTGGATATTGGCATTCCCATCCTTATCCATACTCGCTAACACGGTACCTGTACTATTCCGCCACTGCGTTAAATCGGCCGTTTGCGATGCCGATGCCTGGAATATACTAATAGGGGTAGTAGTGACATTGCCTAAAACATGCAATTTAGCAGCTGGCAAAACAATACCGGTTGCATTTTGTGTTGGCGGTAATGCCCGCGACAAACCGATAGCTACATTCTGATTATAGTCCACAAACATGGCACGAACGTTATTGGAATAAGCACCTCCGCCACCTGTATTTGTGAAGAATGAAAGAATACCATTATAGCCCCCTGCTGCTTCGCTGACTATTGAACTATTCATCGACGGTCCACCTGCACCATAATATAGGTTAGACATTGTTAATATAGCTGGATAACCTGCCCGCCTTGTCCACAAATTCAACAAATGTCCATCCGTATTATCGCGGGCAATATTTACCTGGCTGGTAGAACCACTAAAATATGAATTATTACCGGCGTCTATACCGTGGTGGCCCATAGTAATAATATCACCTGCTATGTAAAAGCTCTCGGTAGGATTAGTAGCACCATTACTACCCCGGGATTTTATTCTAAATCCACCTTTAAAATTTCCGCTGGCCCCACCGGTTATCAATTCAATACCATCAACTGCACCATCATTAAACCGCCTACCCAAATTGTAACTATTAATTGGATTGGGGCTTGTGGTATTATTGAATTTTACACCATGCGATTGCACAGTACCACTGAACTGTCCTTTATCCGTACCATTGTCAGTGTAAGTCCCAACTAACAAATTCGCATTTGCCACACTCACTTTACTATTTCCAAACACTAAAGCACTATTACTACTCCCATAAGGATCCCCAAATGCCAGGAAGCCTCTGTTACTAGCGTCCAATGTGCCGCTACTAATACCGGCATATAAATGCCCGCTTGATGAGCTGGCTAAATCCAATTGAACTTCGCTACTTGCTTTCAGTATCGAAAGCTTTCCGTTTGCATTGATATCACCGTCTCCTGTAACAGTTACACGATTCACATTATTTGTCTTTATAGCAATGCTATTATTATCATTACTACCTATTGAAATCGAAGACCCAAAGGCATTACCACCGTTTCTTATAAAGTTGCCATTAACATAATACTTAGTAGCAATAGTTCCAGTATCAATAACCGGTACACTGGATGCTATCAGTTGCTTTATCAATACAGTATCCCTGTATGTCATATACCTTACTCGTTTATTGCTATCAAAATGATACAATACAGAATCTTTCAGGTCGTAAACAAACATGGCTCGTTTACTAGTATAAAAACTATCCAGCACTACTTTCGGGAACGCAATTGCTTTATTCGTGGTATCCTTCCCAATATCCAGCCATGCAGATGAATCAGCAAACAACCGATCTTCTTTACCTAAGGCCAGCGAACCGCTCATATAGTATCGCTTTATCAGTATACCGGTTTGTGCACTTGCTGTCTCGACAAAAACCAGCAATGCCATTAATAAAAATATCTTCTTCATGATGATGTAAGGGTTTACTTGATGTATAAAATGGTTATTCTTTGAGATGCAATCAGCGGCGTATGAAAAGTGACGGTTCCGGTTGCGGCATTAAATGTATAGCCATCCAGTTCACTGCCTTCCTGCAGTATGGCACCTTCTACAAATAGCGCTACTTGTCTTGCATTTTGCAGTATCTCGTCTGTTATCTGCGCCTGACCTTCAGTAGCCACATATTGCAGTTTACCTACTGCTACTTTTTCCAGTTCACCACCCACATATTCAATACCAGACACCAACGGAATTGTATTGATACAATATGCCGTATTATTATAGAGTGTTGTATCCGGTTTGTACAACTTGAAATTGTAGAGATAATCTTCATTCAGCAAATGATAGGTTAATTCTATGCAATAAAAAATGTGCTGCCGGTAATATTTACCAACAGCACACTGCTCAATTAACAACGTGTCTTTCTATATCTTTTTATGCCCTGCCCAGCACGTAGCCAGCATAGCGGTCGAAGTTTATATCCGGAAGGTTAATAGCATTGTTTACCACATCGGCACAGGCCTTGATATCCTGTTTCTTTTCCATAGCCTGCATAAAACGTACACGATGCACGATGCCTACGGAAGGAAGAATGTATTTAAACTCTTTATAGTGCAGGGAATCAGTACATTGCTGCACTTTATTGTCAAAACTTGCGTAATCGATGAATGTACTGGTCATGGTTTGCTTCATTTAGAGACTATCTATTATGCAAAACTATGCCAGTGCAAAAGACATTTATATTACCGAATCGTTATATCACGCAGTTTCTGTTCAAACGCACTGTCTGTCATAGACTTAGATACCAGCACAAGATCGAAGGCATAAGGCATTCCTATACCGGCCTTTATGGCGCTTAAAAACCTGCTGCGCAACCCATCGGGCACGGCGGGCAATATATGCAGCCACCTGTCTTCTGCCACTATCTCTTTCACTGCTGTTTCAAATGCTTTATAATCAATCATATCTCACGGTTCTTCCCTTGCATATACGGTAGCACATCCTTCCACAGACTTGAATAAAATGTTAACTCCACGATTGTGTACTGCCCTATGCCCCATCTGCCCCAGTGTGGCATTTCATACGCATTTCTTTCCCCACAAAAAATGCCTTGAACCGCTGCTTACGGGCACCGGCAAGGCATTCTATACTCAAACAAAAAATCTCAATTACATGAAGCAACCGTTCTCTTCATCTACCTTCAGCAAGGCATTTTTCAGGGAAGTACGGTCTTGTGCCATGGCAGATGTACCATCTGAGAATATGAACAGCAGGTTCATCTGTGCACTGGTTATCACTCTCCTCGAGCGTTTGAAGAAACGGGAATAATCTTTCTCTGCATCAAACTGCTCTTTTATCACTATCTGCGCATTGTGGCGGGCAGATGCATTTACTATATCAGTTGTATTGACACCGGGGAATAGTACGGCAACAGTACTTTGTACATTTGTCATTTTGCGTGTTTTTTACTTTGTTTTGAAATAGCCTTCTTGGGAAGACATTATTTATCATTCCTGTGGTGTTTGGCACAGGCAGGGTTTGGTTGTGTTTATATGGGTTGTGTGTTTCTTAGTTGCTGCACAGCGCAGGGGCCTGCAGTGCTTCTACTTTGGCCAGGGCTGTTTTCAGGCTATCCGCATCTTTTGCCAGTTGCGATGTGCCATCTGCAAAAACAAACAGCAGGTTTACATCATCCTGGTGAAAGATGTGCCATGATGGCTTGAAATAACGGGTATAATCTTTTTGCAGGCTAAATATCTCTTGCTTGGATATTTCAGTGCTGTGCTGCATAGAAGCCTTGGCTACTGCGGTGTTATCTACACCCGGTAAAAGAACGGCTACTGTGTTTAGTGTTGACATGATCAGAGTGTGTTTTTATTTTTTAGTTTCAAATGTTTGTGTTTGTTCGTTTGATGATGCAAAGATGCACCCAACACCACCCCGTAACAAAATTTTTCCCAACCCTTAACACCCGATTTGTAACTCGATAACAATTCGTTTACAAATGCATTTCATTAATAAAAAATTGAAAATGAGGTGAAATGAGGATGGAAACGTGCTGTGGAGAAAAATACTGAAGTCTGCTGTCACTCAGAACGAAGCGGCAGCGAAGTGAAGAACAACTCCTTGTAAAGAGCAGCTTAATCGAAAAAGAGAACCAAAATAGAAATCAATATGCTAATGAAGAATATTAATATCATTATGCGGAGGGAGACATCTGTTATTTTTACAATGGCAGCATGCTGAGGCTTCACCCTCTTGTCATAAAATGTAAATATTTTGAAGCTAATATTTAGAAATGGAAATCTGTCATATCCGTTAGAAACCTCTAAGTAATAATATGCGGTAAGATGAATAATAACACTTACCAAGAACAAGAAGCCTAAAAATCCAAATAAATACTCCATGTATAATTGTATAGTATAGCACGTATTTAGCGCTGCCGCACCATTACATAATAAGGAAACTTGCCTCCGGGCATAAAGTACAAAGTATCAATACTGGTAGTCTTAGCATTAAATAAGGTACGCCCATCATTCATCAACCGTATGTGCTCAAACTTCTGGCTGGTATCTACCGACTGGTAAAAAGTGCTGGCCAGGTGGAAGTAAGCATCGGTACTATACAGGTCGTACAGGAAATAATCGTTGGTAGGCACGTTAAACAGGTTGGAATGCTTATACACACCCTGTTTGGAAAACTGCAGCTCTATTTCATGCAGGCGCTGCGCCGTATTCAGCGTGCCCCATACACTATTGTTGGCGGCATCGTAAGCATTTACTGCTACCCAGCGCGTGCTGCCATCTATCCCTTCCAGGCAATATTGTATATCCTTTCGGTTATCTCGTTTAGTTATTTCTATGCGGCGCTCCGGCTGGGTAGGGTCGTAGTCGAAATCCTTCCACGGTGTATAGTGCCAGTCGGAAAGGCTGCGGTCTTTGGCCATCCAGTAGTAGGTAAACTTTCGATTTTTACCGTCCTTCATCAGTTGGTTATTGGGGATGCCCACACTATTGCCCGCTGCTACCTCCAGGTACATCGGCTTCGCTGTCCAGTCCGAATCATCGGCCACGCGTATGGTCACGTCTTTACCCGTACTGTTTACAAAATAATAGTTGGCCATCGGGTTTACCGTTTCTTCCGGTTCCTGCTTCTTGCAGCCCACAGCCACCACGGTCATCATTAGCGCGTAGAAAATATACTTCATACCATCGTTTTGGTTCACCATTGAAGATAACCAATTTCAAAGGTATTAGCAAGAGGCCCTAACGCTGTTTAACCAGCAGGTAATAGGGCGCGCCACCACCCAGCGATAAATATAGCGTATCTGTAGAGGTAGTATATAACGGTGCTGTACCCCGCAGGTCGTTCGTCATACGCAGGTAGTTGCCAGCTTTTACAACCGGGCTGATATAATTAGGCGTATTCTTTAATACAAAAGCTGCCGTACTATCTACCAGCTCATATTCAAATCCCGATTCGTGACTGCTGGCCCCCATGATGCTCCCCATCCTGTTGAATCGTAAAATGACCCGCTGAAACTTTTTATCCGGCGGTAACGTTGCCCATACACTGTTGCCACTATTGTCATAGGCATTCACAAAATTCCATTGCGTGTAAGCATCTATACCATTCAGGCAGTATTTCATATCCTCCCTAACAGGCACAGGGTTAATATCAATACTCTTTACCATGCCATTTTTATAGCTGCGTGTGGTATATTTTCTTTCATGCCATTGCCCCGGCTTACGGCTATACCAGTCGCTCATGCTATAGTCGTCGGTAGCCCAGTAGTAGGCAAAATCCTGTTCTTGCATCACATCGGGTATAAGCTCACTTATTTCCCCATTGGGAAAGTAAGCATATACAAACTTATGCGGCTGTATTTTTACATACAGCTCACCGAGCTCGTTGGTAGTGTCGCCTATACGCACGGTTACAGGCTTATCAAGGTTGTTGGTAATTACATATTGGCTCGGTTCGGGCTCCGGCACATTGTTGCGGGTACACGCCTGCAGCAGCAAGGCTATAAAAAGAATAGGGAGGATTCTCATAATAGGTTCAGGTATTTGTTGTTATAACGTAAAGCTACAATTTTTAGTGTGTATCATGGTTGCTTCACCATTACATAATAGGGCGGCTTACCATCCAGCCACAGGAAAGCGGTATCGGCAGATGTGCTATGCAATCCTGCGCCGCCAACTTTATTGCTCATACGGTATGGCAAGTCATCATATACCGATTTTATATCGAAGGTGCTGGCATCACCTTGTGGCGTGTATATAAATGCAAGCTGCGAAGAACTGTCATTAAGAACTGCCCAACACAAATAGGTTAATCTTGCGTGTTTATCTCGCATACCCGTGCTCAAGGTATTCCATATGCTTTTGCCACCTGCATCACGTGCATCTGCTGCTACCCATTTTGTATCCCCATCTATGCCTCTCAAAGCATACTGCATATCTTTTCGGGCAGGCACGGGATTGATATCTATATTATACGTGATGCTTTTATTGTAGGGCAATGCCGGTTGATTCAGCCAATAATCACTGGTGCCAACCATATACCAGTTAGACATGCTATAGTCATCTGTTGCCCAATAGTACATTAGGCCTTTATAGAATCCGTCATAACCTGTTTGAAATTTCTCATTGGGCACCTGTACCATACCATGTGCCGCCACATGCAGGTAAAATGCCCTGTCCGCACCGGAATCGGCCAGCCTGATAGTTACAGGTTTATCCAGCTTATTGGTAAATGTAATAGTAGCGGTGTCTACTAGCGGTTCTGTGGTGGGCTTGTTGCAGCTTGCTGCTATGGCAGCCATCAATGCGGTAAGGAATAGTTTCTTCATATAGGTTTAGGTTAATGAATACAAAGCTAAAATTCCACCTTCACTACTCAAAGCAATCAAAGTCATAATAATGTATTTTTACCCACAATGAAAACGCTGCTTACTAAAGTACAGTATAAAGGCTATGAACCCGGCGAGTTTACAAACATAGCTGAGCGAAGCTATGAAGAGACAGTGGCGTTGATACAATCTTTCGATTGGGAACAGCAACGCCATAATGCTGTAGTACAATACACCGGGCCATCTGTTTCTATGGAGAATGAAACAGGTATTCTTAAGCTAGGTACATACTACAATTCAAAATACATACTAAGACTAGCAACAGAAGACGGGTATCTATATGAAAAAATAGTTCTTAACCTCTCTGACGCACTGCCTTTAATTCTTGCTTTTTGTAGTGATTCAATACCGCTTGATGTTTTCAAAAGAAAAAAGAATAACAATCTTCGAAAACACTTTAATACTAAAGACTTTACTTATAAGATAACACTCAAAAGAATTATTTATTTCAATCTTGTTCCTAACATCATTATAGGGTTACCTTTTTTAATACTTGTGTTTTTTGCTTTTCAAATTCCTGCTGACAAAATAAATGTGGCGATAGTTGCATCGCTAATTAGCAGTTTATGGATCTTTCTATTCGGCATCAATTGGATTGTTTTCTTGAATTATTACAATTATGAAAAAGACAAGGTTATTATCATTTCAAAAGGGCAGGATGTATTTCAGTATGGATATACGGACAATTTAAAAACATATCGTAAATCTGAAATAGAAAAGATAAGTGAGCTACAATATGAAGCAAGTCGCAATCCATATGATCATAATCGAGTACATACTGTCTATTTTCAAGATGGCTCACATATCATACTCACCAATTTGCTGATAGCGAACTTTGAATATAAAACAGAGAAAATACCGCGTGTGTACATAAAAACCTTCTTTCCACACCTCATAAAAAAGCAGCGCTAAAAAGCGCCGCCCTCTATGAACACAAAAACAACAATCATCATTCCACCCTAATCAACTAATCAACAAACCCTCAATCTCTTCCATATCCGTTTTCAAAAACCAGTATTCGCCCTTCTGCCGTATCAGCATATCTACCTGCGTAGGTAGCTTGCGGCTGCGTTGCAGTTCAGCATCGCTTACTGCACCGGCATTGCGCAGGCTCAGCACTTCTTCCATACTCAGTACGCTCAGCGGGTCCAGCAGGGTTATCAGTTGCGCTTTCTTTTTCATCAGTGCATCACCGCTATACTGCTTATCTACAAAATCCATAGCCATACGCTGGCGTATAAAGGCAGGCATACCGGCCTTAGTACTCTCGTTATATTCCGCCAATAGGTCGGCCGATGTTTTGATGCGGAACTGTGTAGGCTTTATCACCGTAAAGGGATACTGCGCGGGATATACCTGCCCGCCTATACTGGTAGCATGGCGATAGGCAATAATATCCTGTAGCGTATCGGTCAGCAGCTTATCAAAAATATGGTTGCTGATATTGCTGATGAACTTATACAACCGTTCCTGGTCTATTGCTTTGGCCACACCGCTTTGCGCTTCATCTACCTTTTGCAGGTGCAGGGCTTCGGTTATCATATCCATCACCTGTGCACATACATTGCGGTGGTGTGAATTGATGCTTACATCGGGATTTATTATCTGTATCGGCGAACCGTCTTTCAGTTTATCCTGCGGCACTATCACATGCTGACCGGGATTGCGGCTCACCTGCCCGCTACCATGGCACCCGGGACAAGCTATCAGTTCCAACCCATTGGGGCAGGTATCACAATCGCGCTGCACATGGCCTAGCCCGTTACAGTCGTGGCAATCGGTACTGGCCTCTACTATAAACGGGTGCGATGCCTCTTTATCTACCAACTGCGCAGCCGAGTACGCACTGATAAAATCATCAGCCGCTGCCTTTGCTTTGCTGAAATAGCTATCGTAATAGCCCTGTGTGTTCCATTCGCCACCGGCTACACTTACAGGCAGCCTGCCCAGCATGTGTGCATAATAGCCTTTACTATCTTCCGTATCTATGTAATATTGTCGTTTATCTTCCCGGTAGCTGAAACGCCATATCGTTTGTGTATCTATCCACCAGCCATAGCCCCCGCGCAGGAATATCACATCGGTATCGCTGCACCATAGCATGTCTTTGGTGTTTACAAACCATATCTCCACCGCCACTTTATCGTCGGCCTGTTCATACCACGGCTTCGATGGCATACGCACAAACAGGCCGTTGGGGTCTTCTATCATATTCTTAAACCCAATGCCCGAGAAGTAGCCTATGATATCATGCCCGCTAAAATTGTTGCCCCATATATAGCGGTTATCGGTTTCGTCCTGCACCTCCAACACATAGTTCGAGTCTTGAAAGATAGCGCCTGTCACAACCTCACTCACCTGCCCGAAGGGGGCTTTGGTTAGTGGCCGATACTGGCTAAAGCGCCAGTTGCGGGTAGCATCACTTTCGCGCGGGTGCCGGCTCAGCAAGTGTTTATCAAACAAGCGCTGGTATTCCGCACCATAGTAGCCTTGCGGGTATATGGTGCCGCCGCCATTCAGGTCTTTAAATGCAGGACATGCACCCGTAGTATGCAGGCTCATGCCATAATACACATCGCGCCTGCGTTGCAGGTATTCATTCATCTGCGCATTGGGGCGCGCGGTTTTATTCAGCAAGGCTAATACATCATTCAGTTGCATGGATGGATAGGTTGATGATTTATTGTTATGGTAAATAGTAATTGAAAAAAGAAATGCAACTGGCAATAGCATGGTTTTCATTTGCCTTACAATACATCGCATTACGCTCATCGCGCACACTATTGCAGGTTGCATATTATTCCCCCGTCAAGTAAAGCCCCTTTGGGGATGGGGCTATATTATACCCGCGCAGTCCGTCAGGTAAAATACTTCATTGCCGGTGGTAAATTCAGGCTTGTTGAAATCCAGCGGATCGCCTTTGAATTCCAGTTGCCCTTTCTTTATTTCCAGTATATACGAACTGCCGCCGCTACCCTGCCTTTCATAGCTCAGGAATACATCCAGGCTGGCAGCCATAGGCTTGCCCAATTCATCTTTAGGCACTACTACACTGCCATCGCAAAACACAAACATGTAACGCATCAGCGCGCGTTTCGTTTTCTTGTCTTTCCAGAAGTCGTAGTCGAAAAACAGATTGGCAGGCACAGCAGGCGGGCCTACCACGGCAGGCACTTAAAACGTAGATTGAAAGGAACGTCTTCCTATAAGGACAATTTCACAACAAAAATACAACTATTATTAATTCCACAAAATTTATTTTAGAAAAACTATTTTTGGAACAAACTTTCATTCATGAAAAAGTCATTTCATATCGCATTAGCTCTAATTATTGCATCTTGTGTCAGCAATACCCCAAAAACTGAAGTAATACAAAACTCAACCTCGCAATGCTCCGACCTGCAATCTATACAACTGAAGGGCAAAATAAGAAGTACAAGAACACGCACATACAAAAACGCCATATTGAAAAACGGCATATGGACCGCTTCTGATACAGCTACTTATGTTGCAATAAACCTCTTCTACAATGAGAGAGGATTTATCACCAAACAAATAGACTCTTCTTTTGATAATGGTATTCTGAAATACACATCAACCCGAACAAGCCATTACAATGAATACAATACTTTAACAAGCCAGGAAATAATCACATCGCAAAGTTCAAACTTTAGAATAGAATATACATATCCTGCTACGTCTGTGGCACAAGCGTTAGTGTTCAACGAGAATGGTAAAATGATTGAAAAAATCATAACAAAAAAAGATAGCGATTGTGTAATGCGCCACATACAAAATTACCACTACGATACTGCTGGAAGATTAGCCTATGCATTGCAAACTGACTATATTCATCAGCCAGGCATACTTACACAGGAGCGAACAATGAGCATCAACGACGATGGGTCACGAAGCAAAGATGATACCAGCCTTATAATATACAATGTAAAAGAAATAGATCGAGATAAATACAATCCAACTACATTAGTTAGCATACCAGAAAACAACATCGAAGATGTAAAGCTGATTAAAATAGAACACACATACTATTAACTTACAAGCGGTGCCGCTGCTTAAAACGTAGATTGATAGGAACGTCTTCCTATAAGAACAATTTCACAACAAAAATACAACTATTATTCATTCTGCAAAATTTATTTTAGAAGTTTATTATTTTTAGCAAAAACTATAATGAAATATCTTGCTATACTA
>DASWWE010000009.1:0-8086 GCA_036406055.1 Flavipsychrobacter sp.
AAAACAAAAGGGGCATTTACTTGAAGTAAATGCCCCTTTTTAAATGGGTGGAACCGGCGGGATTCGAACCCGCGTCCAAACATATGCCCAATAAGCTTTCTACATGCGTATTCCTGAATTTGATTTCGGAAGAGTGCCGGAGCAGGACAAACCTACAAACCTCCTAGCTGCTGAGTTTCATACCTGCACCGCAGCAATACAGGCATGATCCTATTGAGAGTTGAGTTAGGCGGCGGAGACGTCAACAGGCCAAAGCCTTCCGCGGCCAAAATGGTTGCGCTAAATTAAATTAGGCAGCCATGGCGTAATTAGATTCGCCATTCAAAAGTTGAATATTCAGATTTACGTGCTAATTATCCAACGCACGGCATGCTTACTTACCCTGCCCTATGCTGTCAAAACCAGTCGGCCCCCAAGGCACAACCTGTTACAGTTGGCAGTTCTTAGTAAAATATCAAAGAACTACTGCAAAGGTACAAACAAGTACCGATTTAATATTGTTAAAATGAATGCCGGATATTTGCACCGCACATGCTGAAAATAGCCTACCATAGCTTATACGCACACCCGCTACCTGCCGGCCATCGCTTCCCTATGGAAAAGTACGAGCTGATACCGGGACAATTGATGTATGAGGGTGTCATCACTGAAGCTAACCTCTTTGAACCTGTACCGGCAGATGAAGCCACTATATTGCTGACGCACGATGCTGATTACTGGCACCGTATGCAGCACCTGCAACTTACAGAACGAGAGATGCGGGCCATTGGCTTCCCGCTATCTGAAGCATTGGTGAGGCGTGAGGTAACGATATGCCAGGGTACGATAGATTGTGCCAGATATGCAATGCAGTATGGCGTATCGCTGAATGTAGCAGGTGGAACCCACCATGCCTTTGCCAATAAGGGCGAAGGCTTTTGCCTGCTGAATGATTTTGCAGTTGCAGCCAGCTACTTACTGCATCATGGCCTGGCAAAGCGCATATTGATAGTAGACCTGGACGTGCACCAGGGCAATGGCACAGCGGCGCTGTTTAAAGGCTATACGGATGTATTCACCTTCAGCATGCACGGGCAGCACAATTATCCTTTTCATAAAGAGCAGAGCCACCTGGATATTGGCCTGCCTGATGGTATTGAGGGAGAGACATACCTGTCTATCCTGCAGCAGCACTTACCCGTATTGATACAGCAGGTAGCGCCAGATGTTATCTTCTACCTATCGGGCGTAGATGTACTGGCTACCGATAAGTATGGCAAGATGCAGCTAAGCATAGCCGACTGCCGCCAAAGGGATGAGATGGTATTCAGCCTATGCAGGCAGCATAGTATACCGGTAGCCGTAGCAATGGGAGGCGGTTACTCACCTTCGGTAAAAGATATAGTAACCGCCCACTGCAATACCTTTAAGGCTGCAAAAGAAATATTTGAACTTTAGTTTTTAAAGAGCCTGAATATATCAAGGCCATTGGCATATACCATAAGGCCCAGTAGCAACACAAGCCCCACTGTAGTGGCGTATTCCATCACCTTATCATTCACCTTGCGGCCCGATATCATTTCGAACAGCAGGAAGATAACATAGCCGCCATCCAAACCGGGCACTGGCAACAGGTTCATCACCGCCAGTATGATAGATACAAAGGCTGTCAGCATCAGGAAGTCCTGCCAGTCGAACACCGGTGAGAACATTTTGCCGAAGCTAACAATACCCCCTACACTTTCAGATGCTTTGACTTCTTTAGATGTAAAAATGAGTTTCAGTTGACGCCAGTAGTTCCCTATCTGGTCGAAGGTATAAGTAAAACCTTTGCCTACGGCTTCTATCGGGTTGTATTTTATCTTATCGTAAGCAAAGAATGCTGCAGGGCCTGAAGGCGCAAAGCCTAGTATCTTTGTTTCGGGCACCTTACCCGTCAGTTGCAGTTGCTCACCTTTGCGTATCACACCCAGTGCAATGGGCTGATTAGCAGAAGCACGTTTTATCTTTTCAAACTCATCGTAAAAGAATACAGGCTGGCCATTTACACTGATGATGCTATCGCCTGCTTTCAGGCCCATTTTACCGGCTTCCGATTTGTCTGACACATCTGCTATCACAACAGGTACACGCGGCTGTATAAAAGTATTGCGCTGCGCTTTAATGATCTTACGCACCGTACCTTCCGGTATCGGTACTGTTACGGGCTGGCCATTCCTGTTTACGGTTATAGACTTTGCCTCGTTGAATATCATTTCCGGCACTATCTTATTAAACCTCGTTACTTGTTTGCCATCTACTGCCAGTACCATATCGCCATTACGCAGACCAATACTCTCACCTACGCTATCTACCATGATGCCATACTTTGCATTCTGCACCGGCAAATACTCTTCGCCCCACACACCAAATATCAGTGTATAAATACCTATGGCCACCAGCACATTCATAATGATGCCACCCAGCATGATGAAAAGCCTTTGCCATGGCTTTTTAGAGCGGTATTCCCAGTCTTGCGGTGGCAGTTTCATGGCTTCTTTATCCATGCTCTCATCTACCATACCGGCTATTTTTACATAGCCCCCCAGCGGAAACCATCCCAGCCCATATTCTGTATCACCCTTTTTCTTTTTGAACAAAGAGAAATTGAGCAAGCCGGGGAAAGGAAAAAGAAAATCGAAAAACAGGTAAAACTTCTCTACCCTTGTTTTAAAGAGGCGCGCAAAGAAGTAATGGCCAAACTCATGAAGTAATATAAGCAGTGATAAGGCAGCGAGTAACTGGAGCGCCTGAACAAGGCCACCAGACATCAATAATAGACTATTTAAAAGCATGATATCGCAAAAATAATATTTAGTGTGATAGTTGGCTATGTTTTACATGTTCGGCAGCATACATACGTGCATCCTTGTCCGACTGGCGATAGTCTTCCAGCGTAGGATGCTCTATGAAAGTTACCTGTTCCATCACTTTTTCAATGATCTCACTCATTTCTATAAAGCTCACCCTGTTTTGCAGGAAGGAGTTTACCACCAGTTCATTGGCAGCATTCATCACACAAGGCGTGTTACCCCCTTTAAACATGGCATCTTTAGCCAGTGCCAGGTTTCGGAAGGTTTTATAATCGGGCGCTTCAAAGGTCAGCTTGCTGAAATCTTTAAAGTCGAAGCGTTTGAAATCGTTCTGCAGCCTTTGCGGGAAAGCCAGGGCATACTGTATGGGCAACTTCATATCGGGCAGGCCCATCTGTGCTTTTACAGAGCCATCTGCAAACTGCACCAGCGAGTGGATTATAGATTGCGGATGTACGACCACCTCAATCTGCTCATTCTGCAAACCGAAAAGCCATTTTGCTTCTATCATCTCCAAGCCCTTGTTCATAAGGGTTGCACTATCTATGGTTATCTTAGCACCCATAGTCCAGTTGGGGTGCTGCAGTGCATGGCTAGCTTTCACATTTACCAGGTAGTTGGGCTTCCTGCCCAGGAAGGGGCCACCTGAAGCTGTCAATATCACCTTTTCTATTTTACGGATATCCTCGCCCACCAGGCATTGAAAGATGGCTGAATGTTCGCTATCTACCGGTATGATGCCCGCACCTTTTTCGGCGGCAGCCTGCATTACCAGTTCGCCCGCCACTACCAATGTTTCTTTATTGGCCAGTGCTACACGCTTACCTGCCTGTACGGCAGCCAATGTAGACTCCAGCCCTGCGATACCAACTATTGCAGCCAGCACCGTATCTACGGTTTCCCATTGCACTACATCATTCAGCGCAGCAGTACCCGAAAACACTTTTACCGGCAAGGCAGACAATGCTTCCTTTACCGTACTATATTTTGTTTCATCGGTAACCACAACGGCATCGGGATGAAACTGCCTTGCCTGCGCTATCAGCAGCTCGGCATTGCTATGTGCGCTCAATATCTCTACCTGGAACAGTTCAGGATGCGCAGCCACCACTTCCAGTGCCTGTGTACCAATAGAACCTGTAGACCCCAGTATTGCCAATCTCGTCATTCGTAATCTTATATTATAGTTTAGTACAGATATAGCTTTTCAGCGCCCCAAAGGTAACTTAAACCCTTCACGCTTAGACGCATTAGAAAAGTATTTATTGTAGTTGCCAAAGCTAACCTGTATATCTTTAAATTAGCACAGCCAAAAGCTTTTTCAATAAATCTTAACAACACTGCCATGCTTCAAAAAGCAACTATAGATTTCCTTTCCAAGCTGGAAAAGAACAACAATAAGAATTGGTTTGATGCCAACCGCGATGCCTATGAGGCTGCCAAGGCAGATTTTGAAATATTTGTAGCCCATATACATGGAAAACTAGCCAAGATTGAGCCTAAAATGGCCGATCAGAAACCTAAAGATTCCATTTTCAGGATATTTCGCGATGTGCGCTTCTCTAAAGATAAGACGCCATATAAGCCCCATTTTAGTGCCTACTTTAGCCGCGGGGGCAGAAAAGCACCCGATGCCGGATATTATGTACATATACAGCCGGGTGGCAAAAGCTTTGTAGCGGGTGGCCTGTGGATGCCGGAAGGCCCGCTGCTTAAAAGCGCCCGCCAGGAAATAGACTACAACTTCAAGGAGTTTCAGGGTATACTGAACAAAGCGTCTTTCAAAAAGCTGTACCCTAAGCTGGAGGGTGAACAATTGAAAACCCTGCCACAAGGCTATACTGCCGATAACCCAGCCATCGAATTTTTGAAAATGAAAAGCTTTATTGCCAGCACAAAGCTTACTGACAAAGAGATAGCATCGAAAGACGCTGAAACCGTAATGCTGGAGCGGTTTACCGCTATGAAGCCTTTAGTAGAATTTCTTAATAGAGCGTTGGATTAAAGTTAGTTACGGAATACAAGAAACTCAAAGGGGCGGTTCGAAGGGACTGCCTTTTTCTTTCTGCCCCTTGCCGATTTTTTACCGGAGTGGTACACATCCATCGTTTCCGATGCGTGCACTACCTGTTCGTCGTTGTCCACTTTGTTCACAATGCTGATGAGCTCATCTACCTTCTGCTCAAAATCGGCGTGCCAGTGTTGGGCCACCTTCGTTGTTACTAATAGCTCTCTAGAGGTTTGTTTCATAAAGCACCTTTTAGGGTGATGAAAAATTATCTTTAGAAAAATAAAGAAAAAAAACGTGCGGTGGAATAGCAATAAACCAAATATGAATGTTTCAACCTGCTTTTATAAACTATTGAAAACGTATTGTTTTTAATACAATAGTGATATTATCATAATGCGTTCTTCTCATTTTGTTTCTTTTTGTTTCCGGAAATGGGAGATACAAAAGAGCTTTTTATAAGTAATTGACTGATAATTTTGAAAGAATACCACATTTCCATAATTGTTGTGTTTTGTTGTGGTTTTCATTCATATTATTTCCTTTCTTTCAAAACAGGCAACAGAGGTAGCAACATGTAATTTTTCGGGGCATAACAGTATCGTCATCCATTTTTAACCGAATCTTAATCCGCCCGAAATGGTGTCAAAGAGCTATTATAGCAAATATACAACAATTAATAGAACTGTGTTAGGTACGGGTAACGCTGTGCGTATAGTTCCTTTACCTTATCGAGTATCGTTTGTCTTAACTGGTCGAGGTTGCGACGCTCGGTAGCAGAGATGAAAACACAGTTGTAATGCGTTTCATGATCCCAGCGCGACTTGAGCTGCCTCAGCAGGTCTTCTTTCACCTCAGGGTCCAACCATTTATCAAACACATGTTTTTCATACAGGTCCATCTTATTGAAAATGGTAAGTATGGGCTTATCGAAAGCCCCAATGTCCTGCAAGGTTTTATTTACCACACCCATCTGGTCTTCATAGGCAGGGTGCGAAATATCTACTACGTGCAACAGGCAATCTGCCTCACGCACCTCATCCAGTGTGCTTTTGAAACTTTCTACCAGGTGGTGGGGCAGCTTGCGGATGAAACCTACCGTATCGCTGAGCAAAAAAGGCGTTTGCTCATATACCACCTTGCGGGTAGTGGTATCGAGTGTGGCAAATAGCTTATTCTCTGCAAATACATCGGATTTACTAAGCGTGGTCATCAGCGTGCTTTTACCTACGTTTGTATAGCCCACCAATGCTACACGTATATAGGTGCCGCGCTCCTGGCGCTGTGTGGCGGCCTGCTTATCAATTTCTGCCAGGCGTTTGCGCAGCAGCGATATTTTATCTTTTACCAAACGGCGGTCGGTCTCAATCTCTGTTTCACCGGGACCGCGGGAACCGATACCACCACCCTGGCGTTCCAGGTGTTTCCACATACCACGCAGGCGCGGCAGTATGTACTGGTACTGTGCCAGTTCTACCTGCACTTTAGCCTGCGCTGTTTTTGCACGGCGGGCAAAGATATCCAGTATCAAGTCGCTACGGTCGATGGTTTTGACACCTACCACATCTGCTATATTACCTATCTGCGACCCGGTCAGCTCATCATCGAATATGACAAGGTTAATACCTTTTGACTGTACATAGTCGCGTATCTCCTCCAGTTTACCTTTACCTACAAAGGTTTTACTATCGGGGTGCGGCAGCTTTTGTATAAAGGTTTTAGCGGTTTGGGCACCTGCAGTTTCTGCAAGGAATGCCAGTTCTGACAAATACTCCTTCGTTTGGGTCTCTGTTTGGTTTTTATGTACCAGGCCCACCAATACGGCACGTTCTTCGTTCTGTATTATGTTCTTATTCTCAATCATGCTTAGCGATAAAAAAACCACCCCTTTTCTATGAGATGGTTCATTATGCAAAAATACAATATTCGCAGCAATCAGGCTCAGATAAGCCTTTCCTGCTCGCGCAGCCAGCGTTCTGGTATATCGCCATTACTGGCCAGTATATAATCGTTGTAAGAACAGGGCACATAAGCCTTATTAGGCAGGCGCATCCACCAGCGGTTGGTCCGTTTGCTTTTCAGGAATATGGTATCATTATCTGTAAATGCTACATTGAAAATGATAAACTCTTCGTGTTCCGTCAGTTCTGCCTCATTCTTACGCACCTGGTAGCCATCTACAAAATACCATATCATCTGCGCCAACAGGCGTGCCGTCATTTTGTTGGTATCATGTGCAGGATCGTATCCATACAAGCCGAACGAAGAAAGATGAGTACCCATACCGGCATAACGGGTAAGGATACAAGCCTCATCGCCCGTGAAACCATTGGGTGAGCCATTTATATTAACCGGCGCATCGCTGTAGCGAATGGCAGAAATATCAAAACTGAACAGGTTACTATTACGCAGTACCGGCTCCACATCTTCAAAATGCTCTCGCACCTTGCCCAACCTGAAGAAATCGAAACGCAGCTTATCGAGCGTTTCCAGCATTTTAGGATGGGTATAATAGCTCTGGAAGCCTACGTGGTTGTAATGCGTAATGAAATTGGGCTGCGCCGTCAGCATTTCCATCAGGAAGCTGCGGGAAGTAAGTGCTTCGGTTTCATCCAAATCTACCAGCATATCGGCCACCGTGGCATGTATCATCTTTTGAGACCTGCGGAAGGCCTCGTATTGCTGCATGGTAAGATCGTGCGACCCACCCAGGACTATCACCGTTTTGCCGGCCTGCTGCAGTTCATGCAATACTGTGCGTAGTGCAGCACGGGTATCGGCAATAGTGGCCCCTTCGCGGATGTTGCCGGCATCTGTTATTTTAACAGCCGGATGCCAAGAGTATAATTTGTACAATTCTTCGCGAATGGCATCGGGGCCATTGCTATAACCAAGGCCTTCATCCTCGCCACGCTGTTCGCCACAACCTATGATGACGATCTCCGCATCTTCCCAATCTAAAATATCCTGTGTAGCGTATTGGAGATTGGCGCCCCACTGCAGGGGCTGGTAAATATGTGTTCCTTTTGTTTCGATAAAATGTTTGGAGGCAAAAAAATGACTGAGGTCTTGCATATGTGTTGTTATCGGCGGCTAAAGTAAAAATTCCCTGCCTTCTTTTTGCATCACTATGAACGTGCTACACTGCAGACCGGTATAAAAGGCATGGGAAATATATAACGGCGAGTCATAATAAAAATTGTTAAATACCATTGAAATGAGGACACGGATAGGCATTTACGGTGCT
>DASWWE010000010.1:0-18353 GCA_036406055.1 Flavipsychrobacter sp.
AGTGTTCACAATTTGATACGGATATATATTATCGTTTCCGGGTATCGTAATGCGTAGTATGTTGCGTTCTATATCAGGATACACAAAGATATCTTTAGATGCAGCCTTCTGTACATCGGCTATGGAAAGGGTGGAGTAGCAATCACCGCTGAACAGCATGCTGTTGAAAGGTGTGCCATATATTTTGTTATGGTCTTTAAATGCACAGAAAAGGTATTGGTTGTAATTATACAGCGGGTCTTTATATGCAAGGCCATAGCTGGTGCCCACACCTTCTATAAAGGTGAATTTAAACGTATTCTTTTCCGTTTGTGCATATATATAGTTGAAACGGATGTGTTTCCTGCTGTCTTGCGTATATATGCTATCTACATATATCTTTCCTATGGCAGGGTTGCCGATGTTAAAACTATCTCCTTCCTTCAGCGATAAGTCCATTACCAGTAATTCATCGCTTTTACTGGTAGCGCTGCGGTACCATACTTTCCCGGTAGTCATATCTTCCCGCAGAAAGCCTTGTATTGTATGATTGGGAAAATCATGAAACAGTAGTTTATATGGTTTATCATCAATGACGGTATCGCCCACTATGCTATGTGTAGCGTTGCCCGTTTCTATAGATGCTATGCGCAGGCTCCAGGATGTATGCCCCTCATCCAATACAGTTTTATAGGGCTGAGCGTATAGCTGGGGGCCTGAAAAAAAATACAAAGATGTTAGGATGCAAAATATACGTAGCCTCATATGCCTGATAGCGGTATAAGTAAATATAACGCAAAACAGGCGGTAATATTATGCAGTGCTATACACTTGCCGGTAATACCAAGGTAAAGACGCTGCCTTTTCCCGGCTCGCTTTTGGCTTCAAGCCTGCCGCCATTTTGCTCGGCTACTTCTATACACAGGCCAATGCCCAATCCTGTGCCTTTTTCACCCTCTGTCCCGGTGGTTGTAAGCACGTCCTTTCTTTCAAACACTTTTTTAAGTGCAATAGCATCCATGCCTATTCCCGAATCCTGAACGGATATGTATACTTCGCCTTGCTGCTTCGATATGCCAACGTTTATTTTGCCGCCTATCGGGGTGAATTTTACGGCATTATTTACCAGGTTTCTCACTACAAGGTGCACATGATTATAATCTGCAAAGGCGAATATGGGTTCGGTATTATTATACGAGATGGCTATATGCTTACTGGCAGCAACAGATTGGTACATACCGATAACGGCTGTAACAATATCATTTACGTCTATCTTGTCGCGGTTTACAGTAAGTCCACCCATCTGGCTTTGGGCCCAGCGCAGTATATTGTCCATTTCTGCCAGCAGGTAATCTATATTGATACCTACACGATCCATATATTCCATAAACTCGTCCTGTTCTATTGCTCCATCTTTCTTTAGCTCTATCAATCCTTTGATGTTGATGATTGGTCCGCGTATGTCATGGGCTACTATGGAAAGCAGTTTGTCTTTAGTTGCATTGGCATCGTGTAGTTTGTCTTTTATAGCCAGCAGTTCACGCTCTCTGTTTTTCTGAACGGTTATATCCTGGTATACACCTCGTAGTTTTACTACATGCCCGTTGTTGTCTTTTACAGGTACGCCAATGGAACGCACCCATTTACGGTTTCCTTTCTCCGTAATCACTTCCAGCTCCACGTCAAAACTTTGGCCTTTTTTCCTGGCATTGGCTGTTATTTTATTGATGAGCGCATGATATTCTTTGGGATACCTGTTTACGCCTTTATTCAGGACTTTTACATCGCCGGGTGTTGCTTCCAGTATATTATACATGGTTTTAGACCATGTCATCTCATCGGTTTCTGTATTCAATTCCCAACCGGCTACCTTCGCTATTTTTCCGGTTTCCTCCAGCAGAAATTCACTATACAACAATTGGTTCCTGTATATAACTCTTTCATGGCGGTCGATAATAGAGCCTGACATACGTACCGGTATGCCGCTTTCATCCCACATCGCTTGCCCTGAGGCTTCATACCAGCGATAGTTATTGTTTTTGTTCAGCATCCTTATTTCTATTTTATAAGGCTTGTGATGCTCCAGGTGCTCGCTTATTGCTTTCGATACTTTTTCCCTGTCATCAGGATGCACCAATACATTTAGAAATGTATCGTACGTGGCAGGTATTTCACCGGGTTCATAACCCAGTATCCGGTAAAAATGTTCCGACCATTTTTCTTTCCCCGTTGGTATATCCCAGTCCCATACACCGGCATTGATGCCTGATAAGGTAAGCTCATGGGTTCTGTTCAATATGGCTATTTCTTTCTTTTGCTCTTCCGCCTCATAATATTGTTGGCGCCGCATTTTGTAGGCCATCACCAGCTTTTTATGATAGGGATAAACAAAGAATATAATGACTAAAAAGAGTGTAACACCACAACCTACCAATACCCGGATGAGATTCGTTTCAGATGTGTCCAGGTCTTGTTTGGCATTGTTTTCCAGGTCATGAACGATATTATCCATCTGGTATAGGAAATTGGCTTCATCAGCCTCTATTTTCTTCGGCAGATTGCTATCATGTGTGTTATGTTGAGCCAGTTTAATATTGTTGTACAAGCTTTGTTGTACAGGTGTCAAAGCATTGAATGAGTTTATTATTGCAGGGTGGTCTTTACCGTGTATGGAAAGCCCGTTTTCTCCATGCAGCAGCATCAGGTGGTTTTCGTTCCATGTTTCCAGGTCTTGCGCCCACTGTTGCTCTATATTTTCTCCTGCTAATGCTTTATAATATTCCTTCACTATTTTTTGACTAAGCATGCGTTGGCGCCCTGCTACATTGATTGTCTTGTAGTAAGTGAAGTTTTTTTCTATGTTTTTTCTTGCAGAAGCTATGCTGTACAATACCAGCAAAATAATAGATGCGAAAACCACCAAATATGGCCACGAATACTTTAATCTAAACATGCTTATCCCTCGTTCCGGCATTAAAGATACTACTTAAAATGTATATCATAATTTATAACTATGAATCATATTAATATAACATAAACAATTGCCTTGCAGGCAGTGCAAGATTTGGCTGCTATTTAAAGGATAATGCGGCATAATTGGTGTAACTTTGCACCTCCTGAAGCTAAACGTATTAGTTTCTTTTTACTCTTAAACATTTTTATTTAAATAAATGCTTTCAGTTTCTAATTTATCGCTTCGCTTTGGCAAGCGCGTGCTGTTTGAAGATGTGAACATCCGTTTTACCGAAGGTAACTGTTATGGTATCATTGGTGCAAATGGTGCAGGTAAGTCAACCTTCCTGAAAATACTGAGTGGTGAAATAGACCCTACTACCGGAAAGGTGGAAATAGGGAAAGACCAGCGCATGAGTGTATTGAAACAAAACCACTATGCATATGACGAGTTTACCGTACTGGAAACAGTAATGATGGGTAACGATAAGCTCTATGAAGTGATGCGTGCCAAAGATGCTATATACGCAAAAGAAGACTTTACAGAAGAAGATGGCCTGAAAGCCGGTGAACTGGAAGGCCTGTTTGCCGAAATGGATGGCTGGAATGCTGAGAGCAATGCTGCTACCTTACTTAGCAACCTGGGTATAAAAGAAGATTTTCACTACAGGCAGGTAAAAGAGCTGGATGGTAACCAAAAGGTACGTGTGCTATTGGCACAGGCTATCTTCGGTAATCCCGATATACTGCTGCTGGATGAGCCTACCAACGACCTGGACCTGGAAACCATATCATGGCTGGAAAACTTCCTGGCCGATTATGATAAGATAGTACTGGTAGTATCGCACGACCGTCACTTTTTGGATGCCGTATGTACACACGTAGCAGATATAGACTTTGGTAAGATCACCATCTTTACCGGTAACTATTCATTCTGGTACGAGTCTAGCCAGCTATTGCTGAAACAGCGTACAGATGCGAATAAGAAAGCAGAAGATAAGATAGCGGAACTGAAAGAGTTCATCGCACGTTTCTCTGCCAACGCATCAAAATCCAAACAAGCTACCAGCCGTAAAAAAGCATTGGATAAGATAAAGATAGAGGATATGACAGCCTCTACCCGTAAATATCCGGCTATCCTGTTCAACAACCAGGTGCGCGAAGCCGGCGACCAGATACTGGAAGTAAAAGGACTGAGCAAGACGCTGAATGGTGAAGTAATGTTTAAAGACATCAGCTTCGACCTGAAACGTGGACAGAAGGTAGCGATACTGGCAGAAAATGGACTTGCTACTACAGCTTTCTACAAAATATTGTCAGGTGAGGATACCGACTTCCAGGGTAGCTTTAAATGGGGGGTAACCATCACTACTACCTACCTGCCAAACGATAATAGTGCCTATTTTGAAAACAAAGACCTGAACCTGATAGATTGGCTGCGCCAATACAGTGAAGAAAAGGATGAAACCTTCATCCGTGGCTTCCTGGGTCGCATGCTCTTCTCTGGCGAGGAAACACTGAAGAAGTGTAGCGTACTGAGCGGTGGTGAGAAAATGCGCTGTATGATGAGCCGCATGATGATGCTGAAAGGCAACGTACTGATGCTGGATGAACCTACCAACCACTTAGATCTGGAAAGTATTACGGCTCTGAACAATGGTATGAAAGATTTTAAAGGCACCATCCTGTTCACCACGCGTGACCATGAACTGGCACAAACCGTAGCAGACCGTATATTGGAAATAACACCAAACGGCCTGATAGACCGCGAAATGAGCTTTGATGAGTACCGTGAAGATGCACGTGTGAAAGCACTGAAAGCAGAAATGTACGGTATGCAACATGCATAATTATTCGATACTGATTGATATGTAAAGCCTTGTTTAATCAAGGCTTTATTTTTTATGCCCGGGTTATCGTAACTTAACCGTATCAAACCCCCATTTTATGAAAAAGCTGCTACTCCCTATGCTGCTATTGGCAGGCTTTAATGCTGCTACGGCACAAATAACAATCACTGCATCGGATATGCCTGTGGCCGGAGACACCCTGCGCTATAGCCTGATGGCTGATGCTACATCTATAGACCTATTGGAATCCGGTGCAAACGTAGCCTGGGATTTTAGCTGGTTGACACCCGATATGCAGTTTGTAGACACTTATAAAACCGCAGCACAGGTAAACCCGATATATGCACTTACCATATCGACTTCGGCATATGGTTATAAAGTATCTGATTCCTTACCTGGTTTTAGTGCTTTCCTGCCCATTTCAATAAAAAATATATATACTTTTTATAGTAAGAAGAACAATCCTTCCCGCTATGTGGCTGAGGGGTTTGCGGCCAGCATTAGTGGTTTCCCAACTGCGGCTGTGTACCAGGATGAAGATGAGATATATTTTCTGCCGTTAGCTTATGGCAACGAAGATACCAGCAGTTTCAAACTCAATTTTTCACTGGCTTCTTTCGGCTCCCTTTCTCAGCAAGGCACCCGCATCACACAGGTGGATGCTTGGGGCACTATTATTACGCCATATACCTCAGCACCTACTCCCTGCATACGTGTGCGCAGCGAGCTGGATGAGATAGACAGTATTACAGTAGCAGGAATACCGGTGGGGTTGCCAAGGCACACGATAGAGTATAAATGGCTGGCTACAGGTGAGCATTACCCATTGCTAACTATCAGTACAAGTGTAGTAGCAGGTATGGAGGTAGCAACCGGTGCACGCTATCGCGATGTAGCAAGGGGCGGGGTAAACATTGCCCAAACCGAAAATAAACTGAATGTGTTTACCGTGTACCCTAACCCCGCGACTGATATTATCCGTGTAGCTGTTCCGGCAGCCTGGAAAGCTTATACGGTGAATGTATATGATGTGCAGGGCAGGTTGATGATAACGGATAAAAACTCGGCTGCCATAAATGTTCATCATTTATCGAGCGGAAACTATTTGGTGCAGGTATTACAAGCCGGCAATGTGGGCTATGCTTCCTTTGTCAAATAATATCAGGCAAGTTTTACTGTGCCATCAGGTAGTAACAAAACTATACGCTCATCAACCAGTTGCCTCACCATAGCAGTTATATGATGCTTGTCATATTGAGGTATCTTGTTGGTGAGTTCTTGTATAGGCATTCCTATTTTAGTTTGTTTCAGGGTTTCTATAATGATGGGTACAATAACATTGCCTTTAGGTAATGCCTTTGTTTTTGCAGTGCACACGTCGCAATGCCCGCAATCGTTTTGCTTCGTTTCCCCAAAGTACTGTAGCAGGAACTTTGTTCTGCAGGTTTTATTCTCCTGCAGGTATTGCAGCATTACTTCTGTACGCTGTATATGCCGCTGCTTTAGTTGCTGTATGCGCTGCGTATTTATTACCAGGTGTTTACTATCTACCCGGTAGTGATGCACAAAGATATGCTCGCCTTCAGGCGGGGCATTATATTCTATAACACCCATGCTATCCAGTTGCAGCAGCATTTGTTCAGCATCTTCCTGCTTCATACGCAGTTGTTTAGCTATAGCATACAGGCGTATAGGGGTAGGGTAAAGAAATAATGTTCCGTATAGCCGTAGTAAGCTGGTGATGGCATAAGCAAATTTTGGATATCTCTGCATTATATCGTCCAGCTCATGCCTGCTTACGGGTATATTTATGGTAGGTGGTGAAAAGACCGTTTCGCTGATGGTCCATAAGCCTTCCTGTTCCAGAAGTTTCAGTGCATAGGAAGCAGGCAGGGCTTCCAGCTTGAAGTTCCGGCAAAACTCTTTCAGGTTGAAAGGGTAGTAAGTGTATGGTTCTGCACTGATAGGTATTTGCAGGTATTCTGCCACGCACTGATATATATGTCTTAGGTAGCTTTCTTTCGGATACAATATATCTGTACTTTCTACCAGCCGGTTAATATCTGTAGCATTGTACAGTAAGATAGCCATGCTTTCTTTCCCATCTCTACCGGCGCGTCCTGCTTCCTGGTAATATGCTTCAAGGTGTTCCGGGGCATCATAATGTATCACGTTTCTCACATCACCTTTGTCTATGCCCATACCAAAGGCTGTGGTAGCAACTATCGTTTTCACTTCTCCTGCCATCCACACATTTTGTGCCTCCCGGCGTTTAGCCTTATCCATCCCGGCGTGATAAGTTACCGCAGGTATATTTTGTAATACAAGATGTTTAGTAATTGTTTCCGTTTGTTTCCGGCTTCGGCAATAAACGATGGCAGGTGCCTGGCTTTGCTTCAGTATATTTACTACTTCTGTATGCTTGTTTTCAGTGTATTGTACTTTATAATAAATATTCGGTCGTTCGTAACTGGTGATGAATGTGTTAGGTTGTTTTAATTGCAGTTGCTGTATAATATCTTTTTCAACCGAAGGAGTGGCCGTAGCCGTAAGTGCTAAAAAAGGTACATCGCGGCACAGCCTTCGTAAAGCAGCGATTTGCAGGTAGTCGGGCCTGAAATCGTGGCCCCATTGAGATATGCAATGCGCCTCATCTACAGCCACCATGCTTACCTGCATGCCGGGCAGGTATTCGTTAAATAGGTCTGTCTGCAATCTTTCGGGCGACAGGTACAGCAATTTATACGCCCTTTGCTGTGCATTTTCAAATATGCCCTTCACTTGCATATAACGCATGCCTGCATGTACGCAGGCAGCATCTATGCCTATGTTTTGTAGTCTTTGCACCTGGTCTTGCATCAGGGCTATGAGCGGCGAGATGACGAGGCAAATGCCTTCGAGCATCATGGCCGGCACCTGGTAGCAAATGGATTTGCCGCCACCTGTTGGGAGCAGTGCCAGGGTATCCCTGCCGGATACTATGCTTTGGATGATCTCTTCCTGCGCCGGGCGAAAGTTATCGAATCCCCAATACTGCTTTAATATTTCCTGTGGTGTGTGCAAGTACCAATCAGCCATTTACGCATCTACAAATGTAGGTTTCAATCCATTGAGCCATAGCTCTTTTTTAGCTTCGGGTTGTTTCTCCATATCTGTTAATGATAGTCCGGGTATCCAAATACAACCATCGAATCTATTGCGATTGAACAGGCGTAGCAAGACAGTTATACCTAATTGTTGAGGCAGCACACCCAGCAAAATGATATTCTCAGGATTTATGGCTTGTTTTATCTTATGCCAGGCTACTTGCATTTCAGGCAATATCTGTACAATCTTGTAGTTTTCTGTACTCAGTTTACATGCCTGCATCATTTTTAACAGGGCGGTTTCTTCAGCACTACCTTGTATATAGGGTAGCGTTAATACTAATGTATTAGTTTGTTCGTTTCCAATGTTTAAGCTTTCCGGAAGCGGATTCCAGAATGCATCCCATTGCTGTGTAACGATGTCTGATTGTATAATATCAGGGACCTGCGACATATATTGAAAATAGCCCTTTTCGGGCAATTGGGGTTTTTTTTGTTTCTTTGCACGAAATTAAACGATTGCAATGAGTGTTTCGACTATGGGCATAAATGTGAAGAAAGTGGCGAAGAGCCGTATCAATCAGCTCGACCCCAATAACATCCAGTTTGGTAAGCTTTATGCCGACCATATGCTGGTAGCACATTACGAAAATGGCGAATGGGGGCAACCTGAAATCGTTCCTTTTGAAAACCTCAGTCTCAGCCCCGCTACAACTTTTATGCACTATGGGCAGGCCATATTTGAAGGTGTAAAAGCTTATAAAGATCAGGATGGCAATCCGCTGATTTTCCGTCCGTATGATAACTGGAAGCGTATGAACCGCTCTGCAGCACGCATGGCTATGCCAGATGTACCTGAAGAAATATTTGTGGAAGGCATGCGCCAACTGGTAAACTTGGATAAGGACTGGATACCAACGGCTGATGGTACTTCATTGTACCTGCGCCCGTTTATGATAGCTACAGACGAGTTCATAGGCGTAAAACCTGCTGAAAAATTCACTTTCCTGATAATAACCAGTCCTGCGGGGCCATATTATGCTAAACCGGTATCTATATATGTGCAGGATAAATATGTTCGTGCCTTCCCTGGTGGCATAGGCTTTACAAAAGCTGCGGGTAACTATGGTGCCAGCATGCTGCCTACTGCACAGATACGGGAAATGGGCTACGACCAAATATTGTGGACAGATGGTTTTGAACATAAATATGTGCAGGAAATAGGTACTATGAATGTGTTCTTTGTCATAGGCGATACCGTTATCACTCCTGAATTGAGTGAGACCATTCTGGCTGGTGTTACCCGTGATAGTGTTATTACCCTTTTGAGAAATAAAGGCATTACAGTTGAGGAACGCCCATTGAGTATCAATGAAATAGAGGCTGCATATGAAGCTGGGACCTTGCGCGAAGCATTTGGTACGGGTACCGCTGCATCTATTTCTCATATAGCCAAGCTTACCTATAACGATAAGCGTATGGAGCTACCTGCTCCGGAAAACTGGACTGTATCAGAATGGGTAAAAACTGAGCTGAATAACATACGCTACGGCCGTACGGAAGATGTACATGGCTGGGTTGTTAAAGCCTAACCGTATGAAATGAATGATATGAAAGCCTGCTTTTTTGCAGGCTTTTTTGTTTCCACGCACATCCTAGCAAAGCCTTTATTTGCTAATATTACACGCTAAAATTGATTACAGGTATGAATGTTTTCCGGAAGGGTATAGCTGCTGTTACGCTTTTGTTGTATGCATTACCTGCTTTCTCACAGATACTTGGCGATAACGAGGAAACTTCTAAGTTTGGTTATTCGCGCTATTTTGTATTTGGTGCAGGGGCTACTTATCGCAGCTTTATAGACCAGTCGCTTTCCAGCCGGAAGTATGAGAAGGCGGGCCCTACAGCAGCTATAGCCAACATACGCCTGAACGAAAATAAATATACAGAGCTTTGGATACAAGGTTCGTATGTAAATGCGGAAACGCCTAATGGGCCTTTTGCGCCTGCCCGCATTAAAATGTATAATGGGTTGATAGATTATCGCCACCTGTATAAGATCGACTTCCTGAATGAAATGATATATGATGTGCGTGTAGGTGGCCTGCTATCGGTACAATATGCCCATAAAAATGCCCCGCACCTAGAATATAGCGGCAAGGTAGACGACTATGCCATGAGCATTGGGCTGAGCGGCAAGATAGCCAGGGAAATCATGTTTGACGACTTGCCGGGGTATATAATGCTGGATGTAAGCATGCCGTTGTTGTCAAGCAGTTCGCGTCCACCTTATCTTAATAAGGTAACGGCATTGGAAACAGAAAAGAATAGTGATAATGGCTTTTTCGCAAATAACTCTATAGGCCTTTTCGGAAAATTCCTGCGTTTGAATACCCGTATCCATTTCCTGTATCCATTGAAACGTACTACCAATAAGCTACGGTTTACCTACCAATGGGATTATTTTAAAATAAAGGGCGCCAGTGCCGTGTACAGCGCAGAGCATACCTTGATGTTGACATTTATGTTTAATTACTAATCATTACCTTGTTGATAATGAGGAAAATAATTTTTTTAGGATTATTGATTATAATAGCTTTTTCATCTTGTGAAAAGCTGTTAATGCCGAAGGAAAAATCTGAAAAGCCAACCGAGGTATTCGAGGAACTATGGAAAACACTGGATAGAGGTTATACCTATTTTGACTATAAAGGAGTACGATGGGATTCCGTATACATGCTGTATCGCCCCAAAATAAGCGATACGATGACGGAACGGGCATTATATGATACTTGTGTACAGATGATAAACCTGTTGCGCGATGGCAGTGTGAGCCTGAATGCAGGATTTGCAACTTCTTTTTACAATACTACCGAGGGGTATGCGGCCAATTTCAGGAAAGATCTGCTGGAACGCAGCTATTGGAAAGGCTACGAAAGAACCGGACCGTTTATGTACAAAGTAATAGATTCTGTTGGCTATATCTATTATAGTAGCTTTAACGATGACGTAAACGATGCACAGATAGATGTCATGATAGACTTCCTGAAAGGAAGCGGCGGTACAAAGGGTACGATACTGGACATCCGGAACAATACAGGTGGTAAAACGGAGAATATGTTTACTATGTTCCATCACTTGGGCATTGATTCCAGTTTTGAATACAGCATTTACCTGTTTGCAACGGCTTACAAAAATGGGGTAGAGCACGATGCTATATCAGACTTCATAGGCAGTTACATAGAGAATAACGACAAACGGAAATTTGGCCGCAAAACGGTAGTGCTTACCAACAGGGCGAATTATGGTGTAGCAAGCCTTTTTGCCACAGGTGCCAAAGGTTTTACAAGGCATAGAGTTCGGGTGATGGGCGATACTACCGGTGGCGGTGGGGCCATACCCGCAAGCTATGAGCTCCCTAATGGGTGGATCATAAAATACCCTACATCGATAGTAAAAGATGCCGATGGCAGCTATATAGAAAATGGCGTAGCACCTGATACTGTAGTGACTATGAAACCAGCTGATGAGGCCCTGAATAAAGACAGTATGATAGATGCCGCATTGGCAGAAATATTGAAATAACTTTACACTTTAAATGGAGCGGCTATGTATGTCAAAAATCAAAAATTTAAAGATGAGGATACACTATACGAAGTGTTGTTCGACTTTGAAATAGGCATGCCGTCACCCTATATGCAGGGTATTGCCGATAATATTGCTAAGGGGATAGATGAAACGGAAGAAATAATGAACCACCTGAACCAAATGCAGGATGAGGAAGAACGCCTGGAACTATACGATGATATAAAGCGGGAAAGAATAGTAAAAACGCTGCAACACAATTTTGATTCCTTTGAAGTGAAAAATGCGGGATTTTATGGTTTGAGTGGCAAAGAAGCCGTTTTGCTATACAAAATAGACCTGTATTAGCACCTGATTTTTAACCCGATATATCACCCATCACGTCCTGTGATAATAGGACCGCGATAAGTATATTCGCAGTTCAACTTTTTCAATCATACTAAATGAAACGGATACTTGCTTTATTGGCGGTTATGCCATTGATGGCTACTGCCCAGGATGATCTTGTAAAAAAACTGGACGGCAACAAAAGTGACAGTGCAAAAAAGAAATTCACTTTCACGCATATCATCGACCTTGAGAATACAGCGGTAAAGAACCAGGGCAGTTCGGGTACCTGCTGGAGCTATTCAACCAATTCTTTCCTGGAAAGTGAAATGGCCCGTATGGGCAAGAAACCTGTGGATATAGCCGAAATATATACGGCACGCTGTGTATATACTGAAAAGGCGGATAACTACGTACGCATGCACGGGGCTGTTAGCTGGGGCGATGGTGGTTCTTGCCATGATGTAATAAACATGTATGCCAAATATGGTGCTGTACCCCAGAATGCATATACTGGACTGAACTATGGTACGACCAAAAATAAGTTTGGCGAAATGCAGGCAATACTGAAAGGTATGCTGGATGCTGTAGTTAAAAACCCGAACGGTAAGCTTACACCCAACTGGAAGCGTGCATTTGAAGCTGTACTAGATATATACTTAGGCGACCAGCCTGAAACATTTACCTATAACGGCAAAGAATATACCCCAAAGACGTTTGCTAAAGATGTGGTAGGCATCAAACCGCAAGACTATATTGAGCTTTCTTCCCGCAGCGATATGCCTTATTATGAGAAGATGATACTAATGGTGCCTGACAACTGGAGCTGGGACAAAGTATACAATGTTAAGATGAATGACCTGACCAAAATTATAGACAATGCATTGAACAATGGTTACACAGTAGCATGGGCAACAGATGTGAGCGAGAAGTATTTTAGCTGGAAAAACGGTGTAGCATTTGTTCCTGAAAAAGATTGGGAAGATATGGAGGAAGAGGAACAGAAAGCATTATTCAACGGACCTAAGCCAGACAGGAAAATAACATCTAAAATGCGCCAGGAAGCGTTTGATAACTATACTACTACCGATGACCATGGTATGCATATAGTAGGCCTGGCAAAAGATCAAAGTGGTAAGGAATACTACATAGTAAAAAACTCATGGGGCGAAAAGAATGACTATAAGGGTTATATCTACGTTTCAAAGCCTTATGTACTGTATAAAACTACTGCTATATTATTGCACAAAGGCGGTATCCCTTCAGAGATCAAAAGTAAATTTGTTGGTAATTAATTTCGTTTAATTACTAAATGACAAAGCCCGGTGATTCTTCACCGGGCTTTTATACATTCCGCAATATAATTTCTGATGATTAACGCATGAGTGTTACATTGCCTTGTTTGTTGAATGGTTTACCACTTGCTGTAGTAGCTTCAATCATGTACACATATACACCCATTGGTTGCGGTTCATTTTTATAAGTGCCGTTCCAGCCTTCGTTGATGTCGCTGGTTTCAAACACTTTTGTACCCCAACGGTTATACACAACGAATTTTTTCAGTGTAGCATCGCCCAGGCGTATCACTTTCAGCAATGCATTTGGCTGCGAACCCGGTGAAAATGCATTGGGCAGTGAAAGGATGCTTTCCGGTGCTACTATTATGCTGATAGAATCAGATGCGGTGCAACCAAATTCTGTTGTAGCATTCACATAGTAGCGTGTATTTACATCCGGTTTCGCCGTAGGGTTTGCTACATCTGCTTTGCTAAGCCCTATTGGAGGGAACCAGCTATAATAAGCCGCGTTGCCTTGAGGGTTTAATTGATAAGACTGACCCGGATACAGCGTTACAGAATCGGGTAGGTGCAGGCTCACTTTAGGATGCACTGTGATCTTTACGTTTTGTGTATCGGCACACGCGTTGGTGTCAATACCAATTACAGTGTAAATCTTGGTGCTTGTTGGTGATACAAACGGATCATACGAGTTTCTGTCGCTTATGTGTTCATCAGGATACCATTTGAACGACCTGATGCCATTACCGGTAAGGTGCAGTTGCACTTTATTACCTGGGCAGATAGCTGTGTCGTTACTTGTGAACAGGAAGTTAGCAGGGAATACAGTTAATGTCATATCATCACTTGCTGTACAGCCTGCACTTGATGTAGCTGTAAATGTCAGGGTTGTGGTTTCATTGGCAGAGAATATCGGGTTTATGATATTGGGATCGTTCAATGATGCACCCGGTGTCCACGATAAAGTAAATGGATACGTAGCTGGGTTTACAGTGCCCATCAGTTGCATAGTATCTCCATAACACACTGTAGCATCTTCGCCTACTGTTACTACAGGTACAGGTTGCAAATCTATCTCCAGTTCACTGATGCTGTCCAGGCAAGTAGGGTAGCTGGCTTTCAGTATATATTTATACTTGCCTAAAGGTGCTGGGGTTATTATAGGATCAATGATAGTGGCATTGGAGAATACGCCGGGGTTAGGAGATGTGGTATTCCATGAGTAAGTATAGCGTGGGTCACCTGTTGCGCGTACCAGTACGGTTTGGCCATTACATATGGCCGTGTCGGGATTTTCTATATTAAAGCCGGTTAATACATCTACCAATACTGTATCATAACCCTTACATGTATTGTCTGATGATGTCAATATCACGGTGTATGTAGTAGTAGCCTTAGGTGTAACAACCGGTTTGTCAGAAGTGCTATCATGCAAATAAGTGGATGGCGTCCATTTCATTGTATATGTAGCACCTGCGGGCGGATTGATTTTAAGGTCTAATGTTACAGGGTTATCAGGACATGTTATGGTGTCATTTACTTTACTGAAATCAAGGCCCGGTAATACATCAATCGTTACTTCATCTGTGTTGTTTGTGCAGTAGCTATTAATGGTTGATGTTACAACATAAGTTGTTTTTTTGCTTACAACAGCTATCGGGTTGTATATGTTTGGATTGCTGAGACTGGTTATTGGTTCGCCGCCGGGCTTAACGGTCCATACAAAGTTTCCACCGCCACTAGCCGTAAGGAATGTAGCGTCTCCCGGGCATATAGTTGTATCACCCAATGCTACGGTAGGAGGCCATATATATATTGGTACGCTATAAAAGTAGTATAGCATAATGCCGGGCGGTTTACAGGTTGAATCTTTAGTCGTTACCACGAAAGTACGTGGACCTACATCTTTGCTGCCGGGTGTCCATGTCACGCATCCTTTAATAGTATCACCCAGTTGGCCGGTATATGTTACAGTAGCTCCGGGTATAGACACATTATGGTTATCTTCTGCAATTAATACTGCATCTGTATCGCCTGAAGTTATTTCGTAGCAGAAATTGAGTGGCTGGTCAATACATCCGTATAAGGTATTACTTGTATAACTACCATTTGTAACACTTGCGGGGTCGATTTTAAAATCTGGTGGAGTAGTAGAACAGTTTAATACCTGAACTTGTACGTCGCGCATAATGTACCCTACTAATTGTCCTTTTCTGTATTCCCTAACACGTGTAGTTATAGTATATGCACCAATTGCGGAAGCTGTAAAATTCATTTGGCCACTGGCAGGGTTAATAACGAAAGTATTGTTTGTTTGCAATGGATTATTGACGACATTATAAGGTGGAGTAGCCGTAGCAAATAAGGCTGGTGTTGGTGCAGTAGCACAAGATACAGGTGGTATTACTTCCAGTGGGTTTACCATATCAGTAACTAACGAGTCGCCATTAAAATCTATAGCACCGTTGTTGTAAGAATATGGTTGATTAACGCATAAGTATGGTATTGGCTTCAAAGAGAAATAGGGGGAAGAATTGTCGTCTGTTACCCTGTTGTCAAAAACAGTTTCTATATAAAACCATAAATTAGTACCTCCTGCCAGATTATCGCTTGCATTTCTGTTGCCGATAAATGTTGAGAATTTCCACATGGTATGGCCGGTAAGGGTAACTACCTTAGAATACCAGTATTCCTCATAGCCTGGCAGGGTTGAAGTGGGGTCTACGCCACGTGTAGGGAATTCTGAACATCCGGCAGATACCTGAACGCGCTTGCTGGGGCCATAGTCTGCAACCGTATCGAAATCTACAGAGCTAACTGCTCCCGTTACCATATCTGTTATGCACAGTGGCTGTACAGTTGGTGCGCCCGGACCTCTGCAGTCCCTATAAAACTTAAAAATGATGCGGTAGGTTGAATCACTAACATGTTGATAAATGATTTCACCTCCTGCAGCGTGGTTCGCCCTCAGGGTATTCACGCTGCATAGCAGTGGAATAAATAATAGTGTTGCTAATAATGGTTTGAGTTTCATACAGCGTTGTTTTTGTGGCATATAATAACAGTAACAATTATATACTGATATGTATAATTGTTGCCTATATAATATAAGACATGGCTGCATTTTGCAGTGTTGGGTTTTTACATGTATTTATTTTTTAAACTATCTGTTTAAGTTTTGATGAATACTATTGCCTATCTGCAAAAGGTTATTTCAAATAAAAAAGCCGCTGATTATAAATCAGCGGCTTTAATGTATAATTGTTATTTTTTTTTTATCTTATCAAGGTTACGTTACCTTGTTTTGTAAACTTACGGCCACTTGCTGTAGTGCCCTCTACTACATAGATGTAAACACCCATTGGCTGTGGTTCATTCTTAAATTGACCATTCCAACCTTGATTTATATCTGAAGTTTCAAACACTTTAGCACCCCAACGGTTGAATATTGTAAAGCTCTTTAGTGACGCATCGCCACGACGCAATACTTTAAATTCAGCATTAGGATTAGAGCCCGGACTAAATGCATTTGGCAGTGAAATAATGCTTTCAGCGTCAACAATCACATTTATAGAATCTGTAGCAGTACAGCCGGCTTCTGTTGTTGCTGTAACGAAATAACGTGTATTAACCTGTGGTTGTGCCATTGGGTTTGAAATAGACGTTTGGCTAAGCCCCACTGGTGGGAACCAGCTATAGTATGCAGCATTGCCTTCCGGATCCATTTGGTATGATTCGCCAGGGTAAATGGTTATTGAATCGGGCAGGAAGACGGTAGCTTTAGGATGCACTATTACTTTAACATATCCCGTATCATTACAACTATTGGTATCTATAGCAGTTACCATATATGTTTGTGTTGAGGTAGGAGACACTACCGGATCATAACTCCTGTTATCGGATATACCAAAATCAGGATACCAACGGAAACTGCTGAGGCCATTACCAGTCATATGTATGGTTGCAGATGCGCCCGGACATAATGAAGTATCGCCTGTTGCTTGCATGAAATCAGAAGGGAAAACAGTCAATGTTACATCATCATTATCTGTACAACCTGCCGATGTGCTGGCTGTTAATGTTAGAGTTGTAGTTTCTTTAGCAAAGAATATCGGGTTAGAAATATTCGGATTATCTAAAGAAGCGCCCGGTGTCCATTGCAAGGTAAATGGATAGTTTGCAGGTGTAACAATACCTGTCATTTTCATTGTGTCGCCTGAACACATGCTGGCATCTGCATCAACAGTTACCGTAGGAAGAGGTTGCAGGTCGATGAAGAAACTTGATATACTATCCTGGCATGTGCCATAAGATGCTTTCAGAGTATACATATAGTTGCCCACAAAGGCAGGTGTAATTATAGGGTCCATAACCGTAGTGCTGGAGAAAGCACCCGGAGCTGGGTTAGTAGATTCCCATGTGTATGTATACCTGCTATCGCCGGTTACTGAAACCTGGAAGCTTTGCCCGTTACATATTGCAGTATCAGGGGTATTAATTGTAAATCCGTCTAAAACATCAACATATACAGTATCGTAAGCTTTACATACATTTTGAGATGATGAAATTTCTACTGCATAAGTAATATCGGTATTAGGATTTACAGTAGGGTTGCTGAGTGTATCGCTATTAAGGAAAGTATTAGGTGTCCACTTAATATTATAGTTAAAACCTGCAGGTGGGTTGATTTTCAAATCCAGCTGTATCGGATTGTTAGGACAAGTGATAGTGTCCCTAAGAGGAGTGTATACAGGTCCGGCCTTGATGTCTACTTCAACAGTATCCCTGCTTCTTGCACAGAATGAGCTGGCATTAGAAACCACTACATAGCTTGTAGGCAGGCTAGGAGTAGCAACTGGAGATTTACAGTTAATGCAGCTTAAACTACTGGTAGGTGACCCACCAGGTAATACACTCCATTGAAAATTGTTACCGCCTTTCACATCGAGGAATGCCGTTTGTGAGGCACAAATACCTGTATCCGGAACTGCGATAGTAGGAGGCCATATGTACATTGGTAATGTAATAGTATGGTATATCAATATACCAGGAGGCTTACACGTAGAATCGCGTACAGTTAATATCAATGATTTAAAGCCGGAATCTACAGCCGTTGGGGTCCATGAGAAACAACCTCTTATGGAATCACTTTTTTGATTGTCATAAGTTATAGTCGCTGTTGGCATAGCAAAGGCATGGTTATCTTCAGCTATCAGTATGGCTTCTGTATCGGCTGTCTGGATGTTAAAGCAAAATTCAAGTTTTTCGTTCGTACA
>DASWWE010000011.1:0-80989 GCA_036406055.1 Flavipsychrobacter sp.
ATTTCTTTTATGTATCGCATATCATTTTCGTGATACATTACTACTGCTTTTTCTTCCTTACATTTCTTATAATACGCACACTTCACAATTGTGGCAGTGTAGCCAGCGCTATAGCATCTTTCCTTAACCTAGGCTATTTCGTATACTTGTATGTGGCTATGCTGCGCTTTTACAAGCAGGGTTGGTTTAAAACATTCGTTAAGTTTGGCCTGCTGTGGTTCATCGGGTCATTCATTATATTCTTCATGTTCCTGCTATTAGGCATTAATGCACTTCTGAACGTAGGAGCACACTAAAAAAGAAACGGGCTGCATTTGCAGCCCGTTTCAGTATAAACAAGTCAATGGTTATTGCTTAATTATCTTCTGAGATTCAAACACTTCGCCATCTGCCTGTAGTGTTATAAAGTATATACCAGCTTGCAAGTCGGCGATGTTAATGCGCTGGCTGTTATAGGCCATACGTTTCAGTTCCCTGCCGGCTATATCCGTTATCACTACTTGTGTTTTATTGCCTGTACCTTCCGCTATCAAATATATCTCATTGGTTGCGGGGTTAGGATATACTTCAAATACACGTTTTACACTTGTAATTGTACTAATGCCTACTGCATTTTTGAATTGCGGTTGCACGGCTATATCTGAAACCGGCACACCAAGGCCTATATCACTTACCAGTGTCAGCATACCGTTGGTGCTCGATATGGTATAGAATTTATCATACACCGCAGCACCTGTATTCGCTGTCATAAAACCGATGTTTGCAGAAGCCGTAGAATCATAAAAGAAGTCTATATCCGTGCTCATATCTGCTATGGCCGATACAAAAATGTTCTGTCCAAGTGTAGATGTCATACCACTATTAGGCGGGTCAATTTTTACAAATGCGCCCAGTGTATCATCTATACCAAACATAGTGGTGCTTGTTGCTCCTTTATAGCTGTTAGTATACGCTATCGAGCCTATACGTGTAGCTTTACCAAAGCTTACATCGCCTGTAGCATATACCAGTGCAGTATCTGTTGCGGAAATACTGCCATCCACAGGGTTCAGGCGATAGCTCATGCCGTTGGCACTGCTTACCACGCGTATCCTGTCTGCCACAGGGTTAAAATCAAAACCTACATGTGTATCCATACCCAGATTCAGCGTGCCGGATGTACCCACTGCCATAGCTGCACCGGTAGTCGTGTTGATAGTATACAATTGATATTGGCCACTTGCCTGATTATAACCCAGCGCATACAGCTCCATAGTAGCCGGGCGGAAGTCAAGGCCCACAATGGTTTGTCCCGCCGTAACCCCGGTTATTGCCACATAGCCACGCAACATACGCGGATTATCACTGTCAAAAGATATAAGTGTATTGGTTGCTTTCTGTAAACCAAATACCATTTTACCGGTTACAGGCGGCAATATACGGTTGATGCTGATAGCTATGTTCTTCACATTCAGCCCGCTTCCTATCGTCCCCAGGCTGGTTACCATACCGGTATTAAGGTCCATAGTATACAGGTTATCATCGATACCCACGCCTACATTGGCAGCCAGGTAAGCCGTATTGTTCAATGTAACGGGGTCCATATACACATCCATATCTATAGTGCTGGCCGCTGCATTTACAACTACACCGCTGGCACCAATGGTGTTTAATGTGCCTGCGTTTGGCGGGTCTTGCCTGGTAAGCACATTCAGCAAGTAATCGTAGTTGTATAAAGACGTTGTGGATGCGCCCACATAGCTATTGGTATAGGCTACGGCGCCAATAGCCGGTGATGTACCAAAGTTGGGATCACCAGTTGCGAAGTTCAGGTTAGCATCTGTAGCAGCTATGGCACCTGTTTCAGGGTTCAGCCGGTAGTTCATCATATTACTGCCCGTCACCCTTATCCTGTCTACCACCGGGTTGAAATCAAAGCCTACATTCATACCCGTACCTAATGTGAGTACAATGGGCGATGCATTTACAGCCGTAGCTACGGCTGTGGTAGTATTTACCCTATACAGTTGCGTATTGCCATTAACGGCATTGTAGCCTAATACATATAGCTCACCGGTTAGCGGCCTGTAGTCTGCACCTACAATGGCCTGGCCCGATGTGATGCCGGTAATGCTTACCGGGGTACTGATAACACCCGGTGATGCCACATTGGCCATTGTAAATATCTTATCGTCAGTTGTAATGCCCACCAGGGTCTGGGCATGCGCACTCCCTAGTAGTGCTGTAGTCAGTAAAGACAAGTAAATTTTTCGCATCATAATCATTCAAGTTTTTTGTATGTACGTAATCAATTGCCCGGCAGTTTCCTGCTTTCTATTTTGTTTGCTGGCTGTAAAATCCGTGCCATAACAAAAACTAATGGCACTATAAACCTATAATGCCCTATTTTTGCGCCGTGGCTGTTAAAAACGTTATAGCAAAAGCATACCAGGAAGCCCCTATCGAAAGGGTGCTGGGCCAGCAGGCCCGGGTGCTGCAACGCCTGCCACTATCTGTTCATAGCCATATACATGCAGAATACATACAGGTAAGCTTTGACGAGCAGGCCTGGCCTGAAGAGCACGCGCGCCTTAACCTGTTCCCGGTTGCCGATGGCCAGTTTTGTGTGCAACTGATGTATTTGCAATATCCTGCGCAGCCGGGCATGGCAGACATCTGCTGGATAGAGTTTAAACCTGCCTTCTTTGAGCAGTTCCCGCTGTCAATGATCAGCAAGGAGCAACCTTTCCGGTTCGACCAGGTTACAGAACAACAGTTTACCATCTGCAGCCAGTCTCAGGCGCTGCTGCAACAGCTGAAAAATGCTACAGCCCTTACTTCCTTTACTACCTCCCTGCTGCAGGTAGAACATATTACGCACTTGCTGCGTCGCTCACTGGAATGCATTGCACTACCTTTTACCGTATGTCCCGTGCCGGCCTGCCGCTTTTTGGCCAACGACAGCGAACGCGATAAGGTAATGGAAGCACAACGTGTCATTACGGCGAACTTAGATAACCCGTTAACGATAAAAGAATTATCGCGCAAGGTAGCTATGAATGAATGCTACCTGAAAAAGGGTTTCAAAGCGCTGACGGGTAAAACCATTCATGAATACACGCAGGAACTGCGGATATCCAGGGCGAAAGAAATGCTATCGAAAGAAGGGCTTTCCGTATCGGACGTAGCTAACACACTGGGCTTTAGCAGCATATCTCACTTCAGCACTTCTTTCAAAAAGGCTACCGGTATGAAGCCCTGCGAACTGCTGCACTAATCTCTTATTTAATAAACTTGCCTACAACGGGGAATTTTCTCAATTCCTGCTTCTCCTGTTTCAAAATGTAGAATAAGTACGCACCGAATAAAACCGTGCCCGTGGCTATTCTGAACAGTGGCATATCCACTATTTTGCTGATACCTGCTTGTATAGCATACAGTAACAACATCACCACCAGGTACCTGCCCATTTTAGATACTTCGTAAGGTATGGGGTAATATTTCTGCCCCCACATAAAGGAAAGAAGCATCATTACTGCATAGCATAGCAATGTGCCCCATGCGCAGGCATTGTAGCCCCATACAGGTATCAGCAGCCAGTTGAACACGATAGTAACCACTGAGCCAATTACCATAATATAGGTGCCGAAATAGGTACGGTCTGTTAGTTTATACCATACCGTAAGGTTGTAGTATATACCCAGAAAGATATACGATAGCAGCATGACCGGTACCAAATGAATAGCCTGCGTATGCTCACCAATGAACAACCGCCATATATCCATATACAGCGTTACGTTCAGGAACATCAGGGCCATTACTATCACAAACCATTTCATTACCCTCGCATAGGTTGGGCGTGCATCCTTATCCTGGGCTATAGAAAAGAAGAACGGCTCTGCCGCCATTTTAAATGCCTGTATCACCAGGTTGATGAGCACAGCCAGTCTCAAGGCCATTGTGAAGGAGCCAATAGCTTTTACATTTTCCGTATCGGTAGCCGGGCTCAGCTCCATAAACATGACACGGTTCAGTGTGTCGTTTATTTGCCCTGCGAAGCCTGCTATCAATATAGGGAAACCGTAAACCAATATTTTTTTTAGCAATGCCGTATCTATACGTGGCTTATAGTCCTTCCAGCCTTTAAATAACAGCAGCAATGTAACTGCCGCCTGCAATACATTGGCAAACAGTATAAAGCCGATACCATAATGGTAATGATACCACCGTGCGAAAGCACCGCCTGCATTAGCCGCTGCAATATTATCGCCAAAGCTGAAAAGGAAAACAATACTAACTACAAAGATGATGATGCCCACCACTTTGGTCAGCGCATATACACGTGGCCGGTTATCATTTCTAAGTTTGGCAAATGGCAGGGCCGATAAAGCATCGAGGCCAATGATAGCAGCACACCAGCCTACATATTCCGTATGTTCACCCAGTTGCGCGAATTCTGCCGCACTATCCCTGAACAGGAAAAGGCATAACGAGAACAGCAGCGTGGTGAACAGCATGGCACTGGTCTGTGTATTATACAGTGCTTTATTATCTTCCGTTTTGCTATACCTGAAAAACGTGGTTTCCATACCATAGGTATAGAGCACATTCATTATCGGGAACAGCGTATAGATATAACCGTACTGGCCTATTATATAGCGGCCGGTTTCGCCGGTAAGTGTATATGCAAGGTATGGTGTAAGCAGGTAAGTAAGCATACGCGCAGCTATATTGCTTACGCCATACCACATGGTTTGCCCTGCCAGTTTCTTTAGTGACATAGTAGCCCCTCCCGGTCCCCCCCAAGGGGAGGAATTGATTTTATACGGAAAAATAAGTCAGTTAATGTCATATAAAAAGCCCTCTCCTTTGGAGAGGGTTGGGTGAGGCTCTTACTCAATTACCCATGTTTCTTTTCCTTCCAGCAATTTATCCAGGTTGCCTTTGCCGCGGGTAGCTATGGCATCTTCCAGTTGCAGCCTCATGCCATCTTCATAAGTAGGCCTGTCTGCGCTGAAGAATACACCAAACGGGCGCGGGTAGTGGCCGGGTGTTGCCGGGTTATCAAAGAAACGGGTCAGTATCTGTGCTTTGAAAAAGTCTTTTTCATCATGTATCCACAGGTCATCTGCGCTATGGCCATCGGCAAGGCTTACCAGTTGTGGCTTATAGCCATCCAGCTTTATACCCTTGTCTTTATTAGCCCCATATAGCAGCGGCTGCCCTTGTTCCATGAACAGCACTTCTTCCATCTTGCTTCCTTTCTCCGTATATATCTCGAAGGCTCCATCGTTAAAGATGTTACAGTTCTGGTATATCTCCAGGAAGGAAGCACCATGATGCCCATGGCTGCGCAGCAGCATTTGCTGCAGGTGTTTCGGGTCGCGGTCCATACTGCGGGCTATAAACGATGCATCGGCACCCATAGCCAGCGCCAGCGGGTTGAACGGATGATCGATACTGCCGAACGGGGTAGACTTGGTTACTTTGTGCTCTTCTGATGTAGGTGAGTATTGGCCTTTGGTTAGCCCATATATCTGGTTGTTGAACAGTAGTATGTTCACATCAAAATTTCGGCGTAGCAGGTGTATAGTATGGTTACCACCAATGCTAAGACCATCGCCATCGCCTGTCACTATCCACACGCTCAGCTCGGGGCGGGTAGCCTTCAGGCCACTGGCTATGGCTGTAGCACGGCCATGTATGCTATGCATGCCAAAGGTATTCATGTAATAAGGGAAACGGCTGCTGCAGCCAATGCCCGATATGATAACAATATTCTCGCGGGGGATACCCGTTTGAGGTAGTATGGTCTGTACTTGTTTCAGTATAGAATAATCTCCGCACCCCGGGCACCAGCGCACTTCCTGGTCGGTAGCAAAATCTTTTGCTGTCAGCGCCGGAAGGGGGGTAGTTGCAACGTCACTCATAAGTAAAAAATCGCGTAAAATTAAGCTTTAAACACCAGTAAATAAAAAGGAATACATCTGTATGACCTTGTTTTAGGAAACCCTTAATAGTTTCGTACTGACATTACGGTAAGATAATACTTGAAAGGGCCGCTTTCGCACGGCTCTTTTCTATATTTGCAGCTACATGCAAGCATCCCATCCAATAGGTGTTTTCGATTCCGGTTACGGCGGCCTTACGGTTTTCAAGTCTATAGCTGCGCGCCTGCCGCAGTACGATTATATATACCTGGGCGATAATGCCCGTGCGCCCTACGGCAACCGCACTTTTGAAACCATACATGAGTATACCCTGCAATGTGTAGAATGGTTCTTTGAGCAAGGTTGCCCGCTGGTAATACTGGCTTGCAATACGGCAAGCGCCAAAGCCCTGCGCACTATACAGCAAAACGACCTGCCCCGCCTGGCACCCCATAACCGTGTGCTGGGGGTGATACGCCCTACAGCAGAGATAATAGGCAATTTTACAAAAACAAAGCAGGTAGGTGTATTGGGCACAAAGGGCACGGTCAACTCTGGGTCTTACAGGATGGAGATTAATCATTTCTTTCCCGATATAACTGTCCATCAGAAGTCTTGCCCCATGTGGGTGCCTTTAGTGGAGTATGGTGAATATGACAATCCGGGTGCCGATTATTTTGTACAGAAATATCTCGACCAGCTTTTAGCCAAGGAGCCCGATATTGATACCATCGTACTGGCATGTACCCATTATCCATTATTAATGGAAAAAATGAAGAAGTACCTGCCCGATAATATTCAACTGGTAGCCCAGGGCGATATAGTGGCCAATAGCCTGGCCGATTACCTGCAGCGTCACCCTGAAATGGAACAGCGCTTAACAAAAGGTGGCAACATCTCTTTCTATACTACCGATAATGCCAAGGATTTTGATGAGCATGCTACGGTATTCTTTGGCAAAGAAGTAGTGGCTACGCAGCTGCATTTGTAACGATAATTTAGCATTTAGTTATCGTTTCATATTGTTACTTGCAGCATATTTAATGCTCCAAAAATGAAACCTCTATTCGGTTTTTTAATGCTGATGTCATTCCATTCAATTGCACAGCAAAACTTCTTTAATGTCCCCAGTTCGGATATTACACCAAAGAATAAGGTTTTCTTTCAGCAGCAGGTAAACCTTAGCAAAGAAGCGCTCCAGTCAAGTACTACTTTGTCTTATGGCTTGGGGCGCGAATGGGAAATTGGTGTCAATGCATTAGGTATAACTTATGATGAAGCCAAACATGATTTATTGTCCAATAATGATAACACACCTTATGCCCCTCTGTTTGCTGCAAATTTTCAAAAGAAGTTTCATCTCGATAATCACCTGTCCATAAGCGCAGGTACCCAGATAGGGTGCAATGAAAAAGGCAAAGGTGCCGCCTATATATATGCCAACAGTGTGTATAGCATAGAAAAGACGCACACTAAGCTGGTGGGTGGTCTTTATACCAGCAGCAACGGATTCTTTGGTAGTGAAACAAGGAATTGGATGGATAAAAGCTTCGTTCGGTATGCAGGCATACAGGCAGGCATGGAACAGCATATATGGAAAGAGAAGCTGTTGTTTCAGGCCGACTTCATCAGCGGCAAGCACGACCTGGGCGAACTGGTACTAGGAGGCGCATATGCGGTAGCAAAAAGCTGGATTGTTTCTGCAGGTTACCAGATACCTACTTTTCACAGCCACTCTGTAAAAGCCGTCGTGCTCGAGCTAACTTATTCTCATTCGTAAAGTTGTCATTGATTTCTACTCCCACGTAGGGTTAGGTATTAGCAAAAACTAATACTTACTTTTGGCGCTATTGGCCGTCAAGGCTTAACTTCATTTATCATTTTTAAAAGGACATGAAATACTTACCAATTCCTAACAAGCTATACACGCAAAACCGCGAAAGGTTTATAAAGAAGATGAAACCTAATTCCATCGCCATCTTCCCGGGCAATCCTGTATTGCCTACCAATGGTGATGCGATATATACCTATCGTCCTAATGCCGACGTGGTATGGCTTTCAGGTGTAGTGCAGGAAAAATCGATGGTGATATTGTACCCCGACAACCCCGATGCAAGCGCGCGTGAAGTATTGGTACTCATTCGCCCCAATGAGCATCTTGAAAAATGGGAAGGCCACAAACTGCGTGCTGATGAGGCTACCGCAATTTCGGGCATCAAAAACGTGCAATGGCTGGATAGCATAGATACTATGCTGCAGGTGATGATGCACAATGCAGAATATGTGTACCTGAATACAAATGAGAACGACAGGCTGGATACTACCTTGTTCCGCCCCGACTTGCTGTATGTGCACGATTTTATGAAGCGCTACCCCGTTCACAAATATGAGCGTTCTGCGCCTATTATGAGAGAGCTGCGCGCTATCAAAACAAAAGAAGAGATTGCTGTTACCCAACAAGCGGTGGATATTACGCACAAGGCTTTCCTGCGTGTAATGAAGTTTATAAAACCGGGTGTGATGGAGCATGAGATAGAGGCAGAGATCACGCACGAATTCCTGCGCAACCGTGCCACGCGCCATGCATACGATTGCATCATTGCATCGGGCGACAGGGCACGTGTGCTGCACTATGTAGAAAATAACCAGGAGTGCAAAGACGGCGAACTGATACTGATGGACTTTGGCGCCGAATACGGCAACTACTGTGCAGATATGACACGTACCATACCGGTAAATGGTAAATTCACCAAGCGTCAGAAGCAGGTGTACAATGCCGTACTGGACGCACACAACTATGGCAAAAAGATATTGAAACCGGGTATCTCCTTCCCCGATTATGCGGCGAAGATGAATGCCGAAATGGAAAAACAAATACTGGGGCTTGGGCTGATAACCAAAGCAGACATCAAAAACCAAGACCCTGCAAATCCTGCATACCGCAAGTATTTTTATCATGGTGTTAGCCACCACCTCGGTATCGATGTGCATGATTTGGGCACACGTACACTGCCGGTAAAAGAAGGCATGCTGTTTACCATCGAGCCGGGTATTTATATAGAAGAAGAGCAAATAGGCATCCGTATAGAGAATAACGTATGGCTTACCAAAGGTGGCAGTATAGACCTGTTTAAAGGCATACCTATAACGGCAGAAGAAATAGAGGCGGCTATGAAGCGTAAATAAACATTTATCATTGCATTCAACAGGAAGCCACGCACATAGCGTGGCTTTTACATAATCTTTTATCTTTGCGCATCAATTTTATAACATGAAAAAGTCATTACTCCTGTTAACGGCACTATCAGCCTTCTCATCTGTTTCACATGCACAAAAGATGTACGTAAAAATTGGCCTCGGCCACAATATCCCTGTTTCCGGAAGCGCCTATTCATTATACGATAACCCTATTAATGGAAAAACCACCTACAACAGTATAACAGGTGCGATCACTGATTACGAACTGAAAAAATCTGGTATCAGCTCTGGCATGCAGGCTATCGCAGGGGCAGGTATTATGTTTAGCAAATATGTAGGCATAGAGCTGAATGCAACCATAGGCTTCCTGCAGAAAAAGAATGAAAGCCTATACGCTTATCCTTACGATGGTGCTTATGTCAGCGAACGGAATACAAGCTACGCAAAAGCACCGTTGATGCTCAACCCGTCATTGGTATTGCGCACACCGGGCGAAAAGGCAAATATGTATGCCCGCGCAGGTTTTGTATTACCTGTTATGGCACGTATAAAAGATGAATATACAGGTACCGTAAGTGATGGCGGCATGAGTTATACTTACGAGGGAGAGAATATTTATAAAACATACTTCTCTTTAGGCTTTAGCGGCGCTATGGGCATTTCTGTAAAAGCATCTAAGAAGATGAATGTATGGGCAGAAGCTAATCTTACTTCGCTGTCTGTTTTTGTAAAGGAAAGAGAAGTTACCGCTTACTATGTAGCCGGTGTAGATGTACTGCCGCGCCTATCTGCTAATGAGAAAAAGGTAAGCTACAGCAAAAAATATGAGAATGTTAATACACGTATGTCTTACACCTTGCCATTTAGCAATGCGGGTGTAAATGCAGGTGTTTCATTCAATCTCTAAAACATTATCAAATCAATAAAAAAGCAGGCTTTGAAAGCCTGCTTTTTTATTATCTGTGTATTTCTTCTTAACGAAGCCTGTCAACCGATTTCACCAGTTTATCATCGTGATTGATACCGCGTATGGCCAGTACCAAAAAGATGATAGCTATAGCCGGCAATACCGCACCTATCCAATAGCTACCATTTACAGCAGCAGGATTGTCGTTGTTAAAGTTCGTAACCCTGCCCAATGCCATAGTTACAAAGCCTATAGTAGCTACAATGCTGAAGATGCTTATCAGCTTTTGGCGCTTACGGTTTTTAAATATGAAGATGGCCACCAACGGCATGATGGTTATCACCAGTGCTATCAGCAGCGACGGATAGTGATCGCTCACCCTTATCGCTTTAATGGTGCTCACACCATTTACTGCTATCTCTGCATGATAGATATCGAAGAAAAACAGCCCCAGGCAGCAAAGCGCTGCCAATAAAAGCCATACAGATTGAATACGTTGTATCATGATATAAAATTCTGAAAACTAAAATCTAAATCCTAAGGTTTAGCTGATCATTTCTTTACCGAAGTACGGGCGCAGCACTTCCGGTATTTTAATACCTTCCGGTGTCTGGTGGTTTTCCAATATGCAGGCCATTACGCGTGGCAGTGCCAGCGAGCTGCCATTCAATGAGTGCAGCAACTGTGTTTTACCATTACCATCTTTAAAGCGTGCTTTCATCCTGTTGGTCTGGAAGGTTTCAAAGTTCGATACAGAGCTTACTTCCAGCCAGCGCTCCTGTGCGGCGCTATACACTTCCAGGTCGTACGTGCGTGCCGATGCGAAGCTCATATCGCCACCGCACAGGCGCAGTACACGGTATTGCAGGCCCAGTGCTTTCAGCAGGGCTTCTACATGCGCTACCATTTCTTCCTGCACATCATAGCTCTGTTCGGGCCGCACCAGTTGCACTATTTCTACCTTATCAAACTGGTGTACACGGTTCAGGCCACGCACATCCTTGCCATAAGAACCTGCCTCACGACGGAAGCATGGCGAATAGGCCGTCATTTTTATAGGCAGCTCGCTTTCTGCTACTATCGTATCGCGGTACACATTCGTTACCGGCACTTCCGATGTGGGTATCAGGTACAGGTCATCAGCCGGCATATAATACATTTGCCCTTCCTTATCGGGCAGGCTGCCAGTACCGTATGCCGATGCTTCATTCACCATATATGGCGGGTAGTATTCTGTATATCCTGCATTGATGTTGTGGTCCAGGAAGTAGGCTATCAGCGCACGCTGCAGCTTTGCCCCCTGTCCTATATACACCGGAAATCCACTGCCTGTGATCTTTGTCCCCAGCTCAAAATTCACCAGGTTATACTTTTCCATCAGCTCCCAGTGCGGCAGCTTTTGCGCCTCCAGGTTGGGCATACTGCCCCACTGCCTTACCACTTCATTCTCTTCCGGCGTTTTACCTTCCGGCACACTGCTGTGCGGCAGGTTTGGCAGCTTTATCATCAATTCGTGCTGCTCCTTTTCCAGTTGAGATAGTTTTTCGGCCAGCTCTTTAGTTTGCTCTTTATGTTTGGCCACATCTGCTTTCAGGGCTTCCGCTTCTTCTTTTTTGCCCTGGCCCATCAGCTGGCCTATATTTTTCGATGCCGAGTTTATGGATGCCGCCAGTGTATCATTCTCTACCTGTATCTGGCGGCGCTTCTCATCTATTGAGATAATTTCTTCCACCAGGTTCAGCTCTTTAAAATGTTTTTTCTTCAGTCCTTCCAGTACAAACTCTTTGTTTTGCCTTAGCAATTGTATCGGCAGCATATATTAAAAATTGTGGGGCAAATATAGTTGAAATAAAAAAGCCTTGCGATAGTTGCAAGGCTGGTTACTGATATATTCTTTTGCCGGTAGTAGCCGCTACGGCACTTCTACCGCATTCAGTATCTCGTTCAGTATCTGTTCGCTGGTGATATTCTCGGCTTCAGCTTCATACGTTACACCTATTCTGTGGCGCATCACATCGTGGCATATAGCGCGTATATCTTCCGGTATTACATAGCCGCGGCGCTTGATGAAGGCATAGGCCTTTGCTGCCAGCGCCAGGCTGATGCTGGCACGTGGTGAGGCCCCATAGCTTATCAGCGGTTTCAGCTTGTTCAGTTTATATTCTTCGGGGAAGCGGGTGGCAAATACAATATCCAGTATATACTGCTCTATCTTCTCATCCATATATACCTCGCGTACCAGGTGGCGTGCCTTCAGTATATCGTCGGGCGATACTACCTGGTTTATTTTAGGCATCCCCTGCGGGTTCAGGTTGTAGCGGATGATATGGCGCTCTTCATCTTTTTTAGGATACGTGATCACCACTTTCAGCATAAAGCGGTCTACCTGTGCTTCGGGCAGCTCGTAGGTACCTTCCTGTTCTATGGGGTTTTGCGTGGCCAGTACCAGGAAGGGCTCTTCCAGTTTGTAGGTATTATCGCCTATGGTTACCTGCCGTTCCTGCATGGCTTCCAGCAAGGCACTTTGTACTTTTGCAGGGGCACGGTTTATCTCATCTGCCAGTACGAAGTTGGCAAATATCGGCCCTTTGCGCACCGCAAATTCATGCGCCTGCGGGTTATATACCATCGTACCCAGCACATCGGCAGGCAGCAGGTCGGGCGTAAATTGTATACGGGCAAAACGGCCATGTATGGCTGTAGCCAGCGATTTGATGGCCAGCGTCTTTGCCAGGCCGGGCACACCTTCCAGCAGCACGTGGCCATTGGCCAGCAGGCCTATCAGCAGGCGTTCCACCATATGCTTCTGGCCTACCAGGGTCTTATTCAACTCCATCGTCAGCAGGTCTATAAAAGCGCTCTGCTGGTGTATGCGTTCGTTCAGTTCGCGAACATCAAATGTATTTGTGGTGGGTTCCATATGCTATCGTACTATTTGCGCAATATATTACTTCTCAAAAATATCACCTGTGCTATTTTTCAGGCGTTAAAACTGCGTTAAACCCAATAATAGTAGCTTTGCTGCCAATATGGAAAATTTTGAAGAACGTTGGATACAGGTAGAATTCATGCTGCGCGAGCGTTTCGGAAAGGTACCTGATATGGAAAGCACCCTCTTCCTGATAGGGGTAAACGAGCTGGGAGCACTACCCAGCCGCAAGTTTACCAAAGAACAAAAACAAGACCTGATGCACGTGGCCGTATGCTCACTGCTCAGCCGCCGGGGATATTTTGAATTCATCAGCCGCGATGCCGATGGCTGGCCCCATTACGACCAGTTAAAACCTGTGGAAACTACCGGCCTGCACGGTCAGGAACGAATACTGAAAGAATGTATCATTGAGTACTTTGAAGCGTAATGTCTGCTCAATAAAAAAGCACCTCGATTGAGGTGCTTTTTTTTATCGAATATCAGGAACAGGTTATTTCACAACAGTCAGTTGGTGAGATATAGAACCTGTTGAAGTTTGCATTTTGATGCTATACACACCTGCAGGCAGGGTAGCTGTATTGATAACTACTTTATGAGAACCTTTGTTGTAAGATTGCTCGTTGATAGTAGATACGATACGACCCATTGCATCATAAACGTCCACTTTCACTGTAGAGTTTTCACTGATAGTGAAATCAACAGTTGCTTTGTCTGTAGCCGGGTTAGGATATACCAGCATATCTGCAACACCTGCAGAAACATTGCTGATACCCAGCGGCACGTTCATGTTGTTCGAGTTCAGTACAGCACCATCACTGTTACGTATCAGGATAGCGATAGCACGCATTTTGTTCCTTTTGTAAGGCTCAGGAATGGTTGTAGTGAATGTATAATCGTAAGTAGTACCGGCTGTCATAGATGCAGGTAAGCTACCCGCAGCACCTGTTGGGCTAGGTATAATAGCGCGGCCTACGAAATCATAGTTCATTTTTTCAGCAGGTACGGTACCCGGCTCTGTATGCCATGCAAAACCTGCACCATACAGAGGTATGTTGTTGTACTGGTAGCTATAGTAGTTGGCTTGGCCCCATGTGCTGCCTGTACCGGTAACATCATCTTCAGTCAGTACCAGTGCCAGCCTGTAGTCACCATTCAGGTCGATAGCTGGTTTTACAGATACTTTTGCTGAGAAGTTAAAGCTGCCCGCGCCTTGGTCTGCCAGTGTTATTTCAGCAAAACCAAAGTCATCTTTCTTAGCGTTATATACATCTATCAGGTCTGAAGGATCCAATACCTCAGGGCTACGGTCTACCACCAGGCTTGGATAACCACCCACCAGGCCACCTATGAAGTTATCATAAGTAGTGTTTTTCATCGGGTCGTTATTGTGCACTGCTACCAGCGAAAAGCTGGAACCATAAGTATGGAATACAGAGTCCATATATACAGAACCCCTTGGGCACCAGCCGCACCATGTGCCTGTACCTTCTTCAATAAAGATTTTCTTTGCAGGCTTGAAAGAAACGGATGTTACTGCTGTATTTGCAGAGTCGTTATCAGCTTTCGTATCACCGGGCAGTTCTATCCACATTTCTACAGGATAGTTACCGTTGGTAGATGGCATTACAAGTGCCGTAGGGCTTGTAAAGTCAGCCGAGCCATATGGTGCGATGTTTACGCCATTGATAACATCACTGGTTACCGAACCACCGGCCAGTTTATATTTAACAGTAAAAGAGTTGATTGCGTTAGTACCGTAGTTGTAAACTTTTCCGCCAAGTGACAGGTTAGCACCGCCAATTTCATAGCTTTTCGGGGTTTCCACTTCAGGTGTTATAGATACCAGCCTTGCTTCTACTGCTTGTGGTACAGCCACGCGGATGTTATCCAGCGCCACACCTACCAGTTTCCTTGCCGGGTCACCGCCATCATGATATGTAAATGCTATCTGAACATTGTTCATATTATCATACGCAGACAGGTTTACTACGGCATATTGCCAGCCGGCAGGGTCGCCAACCAAAGTATCTGCTACATTCCAGGTAGCACCACCATCTGTAGATATGTTTACAAAGGCTTTCTCGCTAGGGCCTGCACTACCATAGGCAGCACCTACAAAGTAGTAATCGTAGGTAAGCACGGCACCGCTGATGCCTGTAAGGTCGAACGTAGGTGTCACCAGCGATACCGTATCGTTAACCTCATTATTGTTCCAGTCATCCACTACCACGTACCTGTCTCTTACATTAGGCACAGCCCAGCCATTGGTAAATCCTAATTTGCCGGAAGCGCTTTTCCATCCGGTGGCACCTTTTTTTATTTGCGTCCATCCCGCAGGTAGGGCAGTGCCCGAAGTTGATGCGAAACTTTCGTCAATCACTGTTTGTGCAGTTGCATTCAGGCCTGCGCCCAATGCAGCTACAGTTAAGAATGTAGTAATTTTATTCATCTTACTTTTTTTATGGATTCCGAAGATACGGATATTCAGTAATTAAATCTGTATTAAAATTCCCGCTCCAATCGATTTTAATGTCATACTTTTGCCACATGTTCTAAACGGAACAAAACGGGGTGCCTGAAACACAAGGGCTGAGATTATACCCGCTGAACCTGGACCGGGTAATGCCGGTTAGGGATGAGCAAAATCAGCTGCCATATTCCATTGCATCCATCTGTATACGCGAAGGCCTGCGCTTATACCCGATGGTTTCTGCTTTTGGTTGCGGCACATGCATGGCGCCCCATATTATTAATTGTATTTAATAAATGCCATGCAGCAGTTCAACAAACATGTTATGACCATTGCAGCCCTGTGCTGCACCACTACCGCTGTAGCCCAGCAGGCTACAGACTCCTTTGCCAAAAGGCAAATGCTGGAACCTATAGAGATTCGCTCGCTCCGTGCCGGTTCCAATGCCCCCTTCGTGAAAACAGAAATTAAAGCTATAGACATAGAAAAGGCCAATCTTGGGCAGGACCTTCCCTACTTGCTCCAATACACACCTTCTGCTGTTGTCACTTCCGATGCCGGTACGGGAATCGGCTACACGGGTGTTCGTGTACGCGGTACCGATGGGGTACGTATGAATGTGACCCTGAACGGCATCCCCGTGAATGATGCGGAATCGCAGGGTACTTTCTTTGTCAATTTCCCTGATATTGCTTCTTCTACCGGCTCTGTACAGCTGCAGCGCGGTGTGGGCACATCTACCAACGGTGCCGCCGCCTTTGGCGCTACCATGAGCATCAGCAACCTGCAGCAAATGGAAAAAGCTGGCGTAGAGGTAAGCAATAGCTACGGCTCTTTCAATACCTGGAGGCATACCGTGAAAGCAGGTACAGGTTTGCTGAAAAACGGCTTCCAGTTCGATGCCCGTTTGTCAAAGATCAATTCAGATGGTTTTATCGACCGTTCTGCCAGCGACCTCAAGTCACTACAGTTGCTGGCCGGCTGGCAGCTAAGCAAGAAAACTGCGCTGCGCTTTATGCTCATGACTGGCAGGGAAAAGACCGGGCAGGCCTGGAATGGTGTGCCGGGCGATTCGCTGGCTACCAACCGCACGTATAACGAACTGGGTATGAAGGCCGATGGCAGTTATTACAACAACCAGACCGATAACTACCAGCAAGACTATTACCAGTTCTTTGCCGACCATAAATTCAGCAAATACCTGACTGCACATGCTGCTGTATTCCTTACCCGCGGCCGTGGCTATTATGAAGAATACAAGCTGGGCGAACCATACAGTACTTATGGCTTAGGCAATTATATCACACCATCTGGTGCAGATACGATTACTACTACTGATATGGTACGCCAGCTATGGTTAGACAATCATTATTATGGCTCCGTTTTCTCACTCCTTTATGAAAAAGAGAAGACACAAATAGCATTTGGCGGCGGCTGGACCCAATACCTGGGCGACCACTACGGCTATGTAAAATGGGCAGAGCATAACATCCCTGCCGATTACCGCTGGTACCTGCTCAATTCTCAGAAAAACGACCTGAACCTGTATGTAAAAGCACAGCAAACTATCGGCAAAAACCTGATATTGTTTGGCGACCTGCAATACCGCAATGTGTCTTATATCATCAATGGCTTCCGTAAAAACCCCACCCTGCGCCCGGTCAATAATTTCAACTTCTTCAATCCTAAAGCAGGCATTACGTACCTGGTAAAAAACACATTGCGCAACAGGCAAAAGGCATATGCATCATTCGCTGTTGCTAATAAAGAACCAAATCGGGATGATTTTGAAGCATCGCCCACAGCATTACCCAAACCGGAAAGGCTGTATGATGTGGAAGCCGGCTATGAAATAAGCAAACGTAACTGGAGCGCGGCTGCCAACCTGTATTATATGAGCTATCGCGATCAGCTGGTATTCACGGGTAAAATAAACGATGTGGGTGCCTACAGCCGTACCAACGTTCCTGAAAGCTACCGCGCAGGTATTGAACTGCAGGCGGGTTTCAAACCGGCCGATTGGGTAAACCTGAACGCCAATGCTACTTTCTCTGACAACCGTATCAAAAAATTCACAGAATATGTAGATAACTGGGATGACCCAAACTATGCACAAGTAGCTGTTACACATAGCAATACGCCTATCGCGCTGTCCCCATCCCTCATTGCCGGCGGTGGTGTTACGTTCGCCCCGTTTGTAAACCTGCTCGATAATCAAACGCTGGAACTGGATGTAATGGGTAAGCATGTAGGTAAGCAATACCTCGATAATTCAGGCGATGAGAACCGTACTATTAAAGATTATACCTTGTGCGACCTCCGTCTGCGCTACAGCATAGCCCTCAAGCCATTCCGCGAGATAATGGCCACCTTCGCTGTTAACAACATCTTCGACCGCAAGTATGAAAGCAATGGCTACGTATGGTATGTATATCAAACCGGCGGCCAAAACGTGGTAGACAATCGCTACTTCCCGCAGGCAGGTATCAACTACATGGCAGGTATTACGCTGAAGTGGTAACAAATTTTTCGTGTTTTGATTTTAAACAACGCCGGGTACATGCCCGGCGTTTTGTTTATAGCCATATAGTCATGCCCATACCCCTATATTATGTATTAATCGGTAACTTGCAGTATAGCTAAACTGCCATTTTTACATTGGTAGGCTATTTGATGTATTAAGGATAAACGATAGAAATAAATAATGAATATTTTGATTTTCTTCCTCCTGCCTATGATATTAGGTATGGTAGTGAGTATGAGGCTGAAGAGTAAATTCCGTGAGTATTCTGAAGAGCCCCTCAGCGAAGGCCTTAGCGGTAAAGAAGTGGCCGAACGTATGCTGCATGAAAATGGCATCTACGATGTGCAGGTAGTATCCGGGCACGGCTTCCTTTCCGACCACTATAACCCTACCGACAAAACGGTGAACCTGAGCCCCGATGTATATGGCGGGCGCAGTATAGCCGCAGCTGCCGTAGCCGCCCACGAATGCGGGCACGCTGTGCAGCACGCTACCGGCTATGCCATGCTGCAATTGCGTAGCAAGCTGGTACCCCTTGTACAGATAAGCACTACGTTATCGCAATGGGTACTCCTGGCCGGTGCCGGGTTATTTTTCGGTAGGGGAAACCAGACCGTATTGCTGATAGGTATCATTCTTTTTGCAGCGTCTACATTGTTTTCTCTTATAACTTTGCCGGTAGAATATGATGCCAGCAACCGTGCGCTGAAGTGGATGGACAGTACCGGCCTCACCCACAGGACCGAGCATGACAAAGCGGCCGATGCACTGAAATGGGCAGCACGTACTTATGTGGTGGCAGCCATAGCATCGGTAGCACAGTTGTTGTACTACGTAATGCTGTTCAATAACCGCAATAGGGACTAAAAAAATTTAAAAAATTGCAGAAACTGCAACAAAACACAACAAATGACAGTAGAGCAAATGTATACCAGCTGCCTTAGTGAAGCAGCTTACTTCATAGCCAGCAATGGCGAGGCAGCCGTAATAGACCCGCTACGCGATGTGGACGTTTATATCAAAAAGGCGGCAGAGCAAGGTGTGAAGATCAAATACATATTTGAAACGCACTTTCATGCCGACTTTGTAAGCGGTCACCTGGAGCTGGCAGAGAAAACGGGCGCTACCATAGTATATGGCCCGCAAACCAATGCCAGGTTCAACTTTCATATGGCTAAAGATGGTGAAGACTTCGTCATCGGCAACCTGAAACTGAAAGCATTGCACACACCCGGCCATACACTGGAAAGCACCAGTTACCTGCTCTATGATGAGGCCGGCAACCCGTATTGCGTATTTACCGGCGATACCTTGTTTGTAGGTGATGTAGGCCGCCCCGACTTATTCAGCGGCAACCTGAGTAAGGAAGAGTTGGCCGGTTTTATGTACGATTCCCTGCAGCGCAAAATAAAAACACTACCCGATAACGTTATAGTATACCCGGCACACGGTCCCGGCTCTTCATGCGGCAAAAACCTGGGGCCTAATACCTATAGCACCATCGGCGAGCAGAAGGAGAGCAACTATGCATTGCAGGAAATGACCAAAGAAGAATTCATCAAGGCTGTTACCGATGGACTTTCTACGCCTCCGGCATATTTCCCCATCAATGCCCGTATCAATAAAGAAGGCTACAGAAGCATGGATGAGGTAATGAAACGCGCTATGCAACCGCTGGATGTAACCACCTTCAAGCAAAAAGTAGATGACGGCGCCTGGATACTCGATACCCGCCATGCTGGTGTATTTACCGAAGAGTTTGTACCGGGCTCTATCAGCATAGGCCTGGAAGGCAGGTTTGCAGAATGGGCCGGTAGCCTGCTACCGTTCGATCAGCCGCTGGTACTGGTTACAGAGCCCGGCAAGGAAGAAGAAAGCGCCATCCGCCTGTCCAGGGTAGGTATCGATAACGTGCAGGGCTACCTCAATGGTGGCATCGCTGCCTGGAAAGCTGCCGGCGAAAATGTGGATATGATCATAGATATCGAGCCCGAAGAACTGGCTATGGACCTGCCACACGATAGCAAGCTGGACGTGATAGATGTCCGCAAGCCGTCTGAATTTGATGCCGCGCACGTAAAAGGAGCACAAAATGCCCCGCTAGATACCCTGATGGACCCCATGAATGTAGCACTGATAGATACGGATACCAACCTGTACGTACACTGTGCGGGTGGCTACCGTTCGGTAATAGCAGCTTCCCTGCTGAAACGCCAGGGCTATCACAACCTGCGCAATGTATTAGGTGGCTTCGGCAAAATAAAAGAACTGAAGAATATACCCATCGTGCAGCCGCAGCAGCAAAAGATATAATTGCACCCGAATAGCAAAAGGAGCCCGCAGCGAATACCTGCGGGCTCCTTTTATAAAAAAATGTCTTATAGACATGAATTTTTACTTTTATAAAACTATATTTGAGACACATCTATAGTATTATGAGTATAAAACACCTGACAGCTTTTTGTCTTTCTGTGGCGCTGAGTGTAGGTGCAACTACCGCTTCGGCACAGGGCGATTCTGATCCCGGGTTTGCTTCAATAGGTGCTATGCGCACTGCATCATCTCTGGTAGTAAGCGATGACAACTACGAAAACTCCAGAACACACTTCAGTTTAGGGCACACTTTTGCCAAGGGCGAAAGGGATATAAAACTGCACATGCCGCAGGTAGAAGTACGTGTACCCCTTATGGAAGGTATGGGATACATAGATGTACGCGTACCGTTCATAGCTGCTTCCGGCGACCTGGGCCACGGTTGGGGACTGGGCGATCTGTCGTTAGCTTATACCCATGTATTCGTACAAGACCCTGAATGGTGGACGGTACAGGCTACTGCAGGTGCATTGCTCAGTATGACCACTGCCAACCGCAGCGATGGCAATACCCGTCCGTTACCAATGGCTTATCAAAGCGGCCTGGGTAGTACCGATGGTATACTGGGTGCCAGCGCTATGTTTAAAGAATATGTAAGCGTGGCTGTAGGTTACCAGCAACCGGTACTCCGTTACAATCAGAATGACTACTATCGTTCATCTTATATGAACGACCCCGTATATAGCAACAGTGAATATGAAATATCGCGCAAGCTGTATCGTAATGGCGATGTGATGGCGCGCCTGGAAGGCCACCTGGTAAATAACCGCTTGGGTATAACAGGAGGCGCCCTGGCTATGTACCATCTGCGCAATGACCTGTACGAAGACCGTACCGGTGCCTGGAGGGAAATAGATGGTTCCGACGGCTTTACCATGAGCATCGTGGGCAATGCCTTCGTTCGCTTTGGCCGCTACGCCGATTGCAAGCTGGATATCACAGGCTCTTTCCCTGTTATCACGCGCGATGCACGCCCTGATGGTTTGCAACGTCAATGGACCATTATGCCAAGGTTCACATACTTCTTCAACCAAAGGAACCTGTTGTTCTAACAGTTCATTAAACTAACTTATAATAAATGGCGGCTATTGGCCGCCATTTATCGTTACAAAAGCTGCCCGGCAATGCGTTATTGCCTGCCGTTTTGTACCTTTACGTCCCTTATTACAGGCTGGGCCTGTGTATTTTACTGGTAAGAATTTACATATATGTCATATACTCCGAAGAATAAAGTACGTATTGTTACGGCTGCTTCTCTTTTCGACGGGCACGATGCTGCCATCAACATTATGCGCCGTGTGATGCAGAGCAGTGGTGTGGAAGTGATACACCTGGGCCACGACCGTAGTGTGCAGGAAGTGGTGGATTGCGCCATACAGGAAGATGCCAATGCGATAGCCATGACCTCTTACCAGGGTGGCCACGTAGAATACTTCAAGTATATGTACGATCTGCTGAAAGAGCGTGGTTGCGGGCATATCAAAATATTTGGCGGTGGCGGCGGTGTAATACTGCCTTCGGAAATAGATGAGCTGCATGCTTATGGCATCACGCGCATCTACTCGCCCGATGATGGCCGTGCTATGGGCCTGCAGGGCATGATAGACGACCTGATCCAAAAAAGCGACTATCCAACCGGCAATCAACTGAACGGTGAAGTAGGCCACCTGCATGAAAAAGATGCTAAATCGATAGCCCGCCTGATATCTGCAGCTGAAAACTTTCACGACTTGCCGGAAACACAGGCTATGCTGAAGAAGATAGCCGAAACAGCTGCTACTTCTAAAACCCCGGTGCTGGGTATTACCGGTACAGGTGGTGCAGGTAAAAGCTCGTTGGTAGATGAACTGGTGCGCCGCTTCCTGCTCGATTTTAAGGATAAGAACATTGGTATCATATCGGTAGACCCTTCTAAAAAGAAGACAGGCGGCGCCTTGCTGGGCGACCGTATCCGTATGAACGCCATCCGCAATGAGCGTGTATTCATGCGCTCGATGGCTACCCGCCAAAGCAACCTGGCCGTATCCAAGCATATACTGGATGCAGTCAACATACTGAAAGCTGCGAATTACGATCTCATTATACTGGAAACATCAGGTATCGGCCAGAGCGATACGCAGATAACCGACTACAGCGACCTGAGCATGTATGTGATGACACCGGAATATGGTGCGGCCACACAGCTGGAAAAGATAGACATGCTGGACTTTGCCGACATTGTTGTCATCAACAAATTTGACAAACGCGGCGCTATGGATGCCCTGCGCGATGTGAAGAAGCAATACCAGCGCAACCATAAACTGTTTGACCGGAACCCCGACGATATGCCGGTATATGGCACGATAGCTTCACAGTTCAACGACCCGGGTACCAACACCATGTACAAATCGCTGATGGATATTGTGGTGAAGAAGACGGGTACGGAGCTGCATTCCAGCTTTAAGATAACGGATGAGATGAGCGAGAAGATATTCATCATTCCGCCGGCACGCACCCGTTACCTCAGCGAAATATCTGAAAACAACCGCAAATACGATAAATGGGCTAAAGACCAGTCGGCCGTAGCGCAAAAGCTGTTTGGCCTCAGGAAGACTATAGAAACACTGGAAGCCGCACAGGTAGAAGATAAGGACAGGCTGGTAAAAACCCTGCAAGAGGTGTATGCCAAAACAGAAATGGAGCTGGACCCTAAGAACAAGCACCTGCTGGAAAACTGGGATAAAAAGAAACACCTGTTTACAGATGAGTTCTACGTATTTAAAGTACGTGATAAAGAGCTGAAGATAAAAACACATACCGAATCACTTTCGCATTCGCAGATACCTAAAGTAGCCGTACCTAAGTTTGAAGCATGGGGCGAGATACTGTACTGGGCATTGAGCGAAAACTTCCCCGGCGAATTCCCGTATGCTGCGGGTATCTATCCATTCAAGCGTGAGGGTGAAGACCCTACCCGTATGTTTGCCGGTGAGGGTGGACCGGAGCGTACCAACAAACGCTTCCACTACGTATCGCTGGGCATGCCGGCCAAACGCCTGAGTACAGCATTTGATAGTGTAACACTGTATGGCCAAGACCCGGACCACCGTCCGGATATCTATGGTAAAGTAGGTAATTCAGGCGTAAGTGTTTGCTGCCTGGACGATGCGAAGAAACTGTATAGTGGTTTCAACCTGGCTGATCCTAAAACATCGGTATCGATGACCATCAATGGCCCTGCACCTACCATCACTGCCTTCTTTATGAATGCAGCGATAGACCAGCAGTGCGAGCTATACATCAAGGCAAATGGACTGGAAGATGAAGTAAACAAGAAGATAGACGCGATATACAAAGAGAAAGGCATCAAGCGCCCCACCTACAATCCATCAGTATTTGGCGGTGGTGCAGAAGGTGAATTGCCGCAAGGCAATGATGGCCTGGGCTTGATGCTGCTGGGCGTAACCGGCGACCAGGTATTGCCGGCCGATGTATATGCCAAAATCAAAGCCGATACCCTGAAAGCGGTACGTGGTACCGTTCAGGCCGATATATTGAAAGAAGACCAGGCACAGAATACCTGCATCTTCTCTACCGAATTTTCACTGCGTGTGATGGGCGATGTGCAGCAATACTTCATCAATGAAGGGGTGCGCAATTTCTATTCGGTATCTATCAGTGGCTACCACATAGCAGAAGCGGGTGCTAACCCTATATCGCAGCTGGCATTTACCATCAGTAACGGTTTCACTTTTGTAGAATACTACCTCAGCCGTGGCATGCATATAGATGATTTTGCCCCCAACCTGTCGTTCTTCTTCAGCAATGGTGTAGACCCTGAATACAGTGTGATAGGCCGCGTAGCCCGCCGTATATGGGCCAAGGCCATGAAGTATAAATATGGTGGCAACGAACGTTCGCAGATGTTGAAATACCACATCCAGACATCGGGCCGCTCCCTGCACGCACAGGAAATCGACTTTAACGACATACGTACTACGCTGCAGGCACTGTATGCGATATACGATAACTGTAACTCGCTGCACACAAACGCTTATGACGAGGCCATCACTACGCCTACGGAAGAAAGCGTACGCCGTGCTATGGCTATACAGCTCATCATCAATAAAGAACTGGGATTGGCTAAGAATGAAAACCCGCTGCAAGGTTCATTCATCATAGAAGAGCTGACCGACCTGGTAGAAGAAGCGGTACTGAGCGAGTTTGACCGTATCAGCGAACGTGGTGGCGTATTAGGCGCTATGGAAACCATGTACCAGCGCAGCAAAATACAGGAAGAAAGCCTGTACTACGAAACACTGAAACATACCGGCGAATATCCTATAATAGGTGTAAACACCTTCCTCAGCAGTAAAGGTTCACCTACGGTGATACCGCAGGAGGTAATACGTTCTACAACCGAAGAAAAAGAATTCCAGATAAGCACTGTACAAAACCTGTGGAAGCGTAGTGGCGATAAAGGGCAGGAAGCACTCCACAAACTGCAGCAGGTAGCCATCCACAACCAAAACATTTTTGAGGAACTGATGGAAACCGTAAAGTATTGCTCACTGGGGCAGATAACCAAAGCCCTGTTTGAAGTAGGTGGCCAATACAGGCGCAATATGTAATACACACATTGACCAATAATAAAGGGGCGCTTTTGACAAAGTGCCCCTTTTTACATGAAAAAAATCGCTCAATAGGTAAATTGAAAGAATTGTGCCACGATAATAGTACTCCGTCATAGAAACGTCACTAACAAAACTTTTTACCGACAGCAAAAGGCTATTTACCGACTGTTATTACCGCTTAGCCGAAATGGATTTCGACTGCATAAGGGCAGGCAATAGTTTTGCTCCATCAATCAGAAAAATCACCCCAACTATTTTTATGAAACATTCGCTACTCTTATCTTTTTTACTGGCAGGCAGTTTCAGCGCTATGGCGCAGGCTACCATCAGTGGTAAGGTAACAGACGAAAAAGGAAAGCCGGTACGCGGCGCTACCGTGTATCTTGACAATACACTGGATGGCAGCACCAGCGATAGCATCGGCAACTTTAGCTTCACCACCACGGAAACCGGCGCACAAACGCTGATGGCTACCGAAGTAGCACACGAAAACGCTGGCCTGCCTGTAACCATAGCGGGCGACCTGAAAGATGTAGTATTGAAAATGAAAGGCGCATCGCGCCAGCTGGATGAAGTGGTTATTACCGCCGGTTCTTTTGAAGCATCGGATAAGAATAAGACCGTACTGCAACCCTTGGATATTGTGACCACAGCAGGTGCGCAGGCTGATATTGTAAAAGCGATACAAACACTACCCGGCACACAGCAGCAGGGCACACAAACCGGCCTTTTTGTGCGAGGTGGCGATGCCAGCGAAGCCGCAGTAGTGGTAGATGGCCTGATAGCGCAGAATGCCTTCCTGAGCACAGCGCCGGGTGTAGCAGCACGCAGCCGTTTCGGTGCCTTCCAGTTCAAGGGTATTTCTTTCAGCAGCGGTGGCTATAGTGCTCGGTACGGACAGGCCCTGTCATCGGTACTGGAACTGAACAGTAACGACCTGCCCGATAAAAGCACCGTAAACCTGGGCCTGAATATGGCCGGTATATATGCATCAGGCTCCAAGCTTTTTAAAACCACCAGTATCGAAGCTACAGGCTATTACAACAACCTGACCCCCTTCTACGGTATTGCCAAAACCAACGTTGATTTCTACGATGTGCCCAAAGGCGCAGGTGGCTCTACCAAGTTTACCTGGAAGCCTAATAAAGATGGCATACTGAAAGCCTTGGTCAACTATTCACGCTTCACCAGCGGCACGCGCGTGCCCAACCCCGGCGATGCAGGCAATACGCTCGACTTTGGCCTGAAATCGCAAAACCTGTACAGCAGCCTTTCTTACAGGCAAATGCTGAAAGATAAATGGAGCTTATACACCGCAGGTTCGTACAGCTACAACCAGGACGATGTGAAATGGGATACCATGAGCAATGTGAACAAAGACTACCGTGCGCAGTTTCGTGCAGAGGCTAAGTATTATGCTACTACCCGCCTTAGTATACTGGTAGGTGGCGAACTGCAGCACTTCAATTACAACCGCACCTGGAATACGTATCCGGCAGAATTTACCGAAACGCAGGTAGCTGCATTTGCAGAGATGGACTGGTCGCCGCTGCACTGGCTGGCAGTAAAGCCCGGTGTGCGTTATGAGCACAGCGCATTGCTGAAACAAAACGTGGTAGCCCCGCGACTGGCCACCGGTGTAAAGGTAGGCCTGTACGGGCAGGTATCATTGGCTGGTGGTATGTTCTACCAAACGCCCGATCAGCAATACCTTATATCTAACTATAAGAACCTGGAAATGCAACGCTCAGTGCATTACATAGCCAACTACCAGTACATGCACAACGACCGCACCCTGAGGCTGGAAGGTTACTACAAACACTATGACCAACTGGTATATGAATACCTGACCAAATCATTCGACGCGAACCAGACACGATATTTAGACCCTATCACCATGCCTGCTAACAATTCCGGTCACGGCTATGCCACAGGTGCAGAGCTGTTCTGGAGAGATAAGAAAAGCATCAAGAATGCCGACTACTGGATATCGTACAGCTATATAGATACCCGCAGGCTGTATAAAAACTACCTGGCCGAATCGCAACCCGATTTCATTGCCAACCACAACCTGAATGTGGTTACGAAATATTTCATCGAAAAGCTGCAAACACAGATAAACATGACGTATAGCTACGCCACAGGCAGGCCATACTATAACCCTTCAAACCCGGTATTCCTGGGAGACAGGACGCCTGACTTTCACAACTTGTCACTCAATATTAACTACCGTACGTCTATCAAAAAGTGGTTTACCGTGGTGTATGTAGGTATTGATAACATCACCAACCAGAAGAATGTGTTTGGCTATCGCTACGCCAATGGCCAGCGTTACGAAATGCGCCCGGCACTATACCGCTCGGTATTCATAGGGGCTAACTTCTCGCTCACAGCATTTGATAAAGACGAACTTTAATAATTGTATAAAACCATAAAACACATAAGATGACACGCTACATTATTTTAACCGCCATCGCAGCCTTCACATACCTGAACTGCCATGCGCAAGACTACAATGAAACACTGAAGAAAACTTTTACTGCCTTCGACACCACACAAGACTTTACGAAGAAAGTGGAGCAAAGCAACAAGCTGACTATGATAGCTAAAAAATGGAACAGCGAATGGACAGCACACTTTTACAATGCTTATGCCAAAGCCGTGCTTTCTTACATGGAAAAAGAAGAAGCTAAGCGTGATGCTTATGTGGATGAAGCCGATAAAGAATTGAGTGAAGCCGTAGGTATATTGGGCAAAGACAATGATGAAACTTATGTGCTGGCAGCTATGGTAGCCAATGCACGCATGGCGGTAAAGCCACAGGCACGCTGGCAGAAATACGGAAAGATATTTGAAGAGAACCTGCAAAAAGCCAAGGAGATAAATGCAGAGAACCCGCGCATTTATTACCTGCAAGGCACCAACAAGTTCTTTACTCCTAAAATGTTTGGCGGTGGCAAAAAAGCAGCACTACCTTATTTCGAAAAAGCAGATGGCTATTTCGCTAAGGAAACAGATGCCGATATGAGTAAACCATATTGGGGAAAGTTTCAAAATGCATTCTTCCTGAAAGAAAGCAAAGGAGAAGATAAAGAATAGATTGACGAGAAACCTAAGATGAGTTTAGACAAATAGATAGGACACAGTTACAGTTGTATCCCGGTTGTTTTCACAACCGGGATTTTTCATTTGGCACGGTTTTTTAGCACCTGGTGTTTACATTAATCTGGAATTGTACATGAAAAGAAAAATTTTTGCCCCGGCGATTATTGCAGCAATGGCTGCGACACTGATGTTTACCTCTTGTCAAAAGAATGATGATCAACCGGTAAACACACAAGGTACTGCAAAGGTGAATATGCACCTGACGGATGACCCTGCTGCCTACGATGCAGTATACATCGACATCCAAAAAGTAGAAGTAACAATGGAAGGTAGTGCAGCTGTGTCGCTGGCACCTATCCGCCCCGGTATTTACAACCTGCTCGATTTCCGCAATGGCTTAGACACTTTACTGTTGCGTGCAGATGTACCTGCGGGTAAAGTAGGGCAGATACGCCTGATATTGGGCAGCAACAACTCTGTAGTAGTAGATGGCACCAGCTACCCACTCAATACACCTTCTGCACAGGAAAGTGGCCTGAAGCTGAACCTGAAAGAAAGTTTTGTAGCAGGCGGTTCGTATGATGTATGGATAGATTTTGATGCCGGTAAATCTATTAACCAGACCGGCAATGGCAAATACATGCTGAAGCCTGTAATACGTGCTTATTCACAGCTTACAGATGGCCGTATAAAAGGTTATGTATTGCCCGGCCCGGCATTGGCTACGGTATATGTTACCAATGGTGTGGATACCTATACAGCTATTCCCGGCCCTGATGGCTATTTCATGTTTGTAGGCTTGCCCGAGGGTACTTACAGCGTTACCTATGATGCCAGTGTAGCATCTTTTATAGACGTAACAGTAGATAACATCAATGTGAAATACGGCACAACAGTAGACCTGGGCACTAAGGTGCTGGTACAGTAATAATATTAAGCCTCACACGCATAACAATTGGCTGAAAATGCATTAAGATGTATTTTCAGCCAATATTTTTATGCAACGGTATCTAAACAGGATCATATATATACTCTGTGGCCTATGTGCATTTGCACTGGGCATGAAACAGCTTCGCGAACCCGATATATGGTGGCAGTTGCTTTCCGGCAGATGGATGCTGGAACATGGGCAGGTTACCAAAACAGATATGTTCTCGTATACCATGTCTGGCCAACCATGGGTAAATGTAAAATGGCTATATGAGGTTATCATTGGTGCTTTTGAAAAAGCATTAGGGCCCGAAGGCGTTCTACTGTTGCAGGCACTGGTAAATGTCGCCATCGTTTACCTATTAGTGCGCACCATACAATATGCAGGTAAGCAGTTCCATAAACAAATCCCTGTCTTTGCTACCGCCATTTTCATCTTGCTCTTTTTAGCCATCTGCGAATACCGCATGGCGGGCCGCCCGGAGATGATGAGCCACCTGCTATGCGCTGTCTACCTTTTCTTGCTTTGGCGCAGCCCATCGTTAGAGTTCAAAAAGATATGGTGGTTGGTACCGTTGCAATGCCTGTGGGCCAATATGCATGAAGGCTACCCGGTAGGTATTGTGATAGCAGGGACAGCGGTAGGTGGTACTGTAATATCCTACATCCTGACCCGCCAAAAAGAATACCTGCAGCAGGCTATACGCGCACTGGCCATATTCGCAGCATGCATACTTATCATACTGCTCAACCCTAATACCATCCAGCTTTGGAAGCAGCCTTTTGAAATATACAGGCAGGTATGGGCCAATAAATATACTACCGAGCTGTATTCTTATAAAGATGCCGCCTACTGGACCATGCAGGCCAAATGGCACTGGCTGCTGACAGGCTTTGCTTTTCTTTACTGGATAGGCATTGTATGGACGGCCATAAAAGAAAAGAAATCAAAAACCTTTTTCACACCCGTTACTACTACCTACCTGCTGATACTATTACTATTCAGCTACCTTGCCCTTACGGCCAACCGTAACATACCATTTGCACAAATTGCGCTGGTACCATCACTGGCATTATTGGGAGGGTGGATAGCCGTGAGCGGCAAGGTACAGGCTATGGGTTTTTACCAGGCACTATCAAAACGCGCAGGGTACATCGCCATAGCTATAGCTGCTATATTTTACCTCAGCATCGTATCCGATAAATGGTACAAATACACAGCATCACCCAATAAGTTCGGCATACATACTTCTATGTTGCATAACCCTACCGGCGCATCTGCTTTTATCAAACAACATGGCATAAAAGGCCCCGCCTTCTCCGATTACTTTGTATCTTCTTATTTACTTTGGGATTTATATCCTGCATTCAAATCCTATATCGACCTGCGCGACCTGGATGTATTCCCTGTAGCTTTCTTCGATGATTATTTCAGCATGTACAACCAGCCCGAAAAATTCGATACGCTGGATAAGAAATACAATTTCAATTATGTCGTGCTCAGCACATCGCAGCTATCTGCGTTGCAAATAAAACTATACTGGGGACATGGATATAACATGGTTTACCTCGATCCTGTATGCACCATTTTCCTGAAGCAAAACGACCAGAATAAACCTATCAATAGCAACCTGGCATTGCAAAAGCTGTTTACATGGCCGCAACCTGCTGAAGACCCTGCATGGGCTACAGTGCTCAACAAGCTGCTAAACCCCACCCTGGAATATCCTGACGAAGATGAAACCAACCAGGCTATCTATGCCGCTTTGTTTTACAACCAGGTACGCAATTACGATATATCGCTGAAGCTGCTGAAGCAATACATGCCTTCAATGGAAGACAACCCGCGTGCTTATGTTACGCTGGCCAACACCTACATGCAGTTTGCCAGTGTGCTGCCCGATGCGCAAAAGCAGGGTAAGCTGGATAGTGCCAATTTCTACCTGGAACAGGCTAAAGAGATAGATGCTGATTTTGCACCTTTATACCTTGCCCTCGGCAATCTCTATTTTGTTCGTGGCAATTTTGAAGGTGCTGCTGAAAACCTGGACAACTTTGTAAAAAGAGATAAAAGTAATGCCTATGCTTACTTCCTGCTGGGCCTTAGCAACCGTAGCATGTGGCTGCACAATAACAATAAAACCTATGCAAGTAGGGTTGTAAAAGATATGAAGGCGGCCGTTCGCCTTAATCCGCAGAATGGCAAAGCCTACTTATACATGGCCGAGGCCGAACTGGCATTGGGCGATAGGGATGCCGCCCGTAAAAACATACAGGAGCTGGCTGCCTCCGGCACGCCACTAACCGCAGATGAACAAAAACTGCTCGACAGGATAAAACAACAATCAGGTATATAATAAAACATTCCCCTTATGAAAAAGATGCTTTGCTGCACGCTAACACTTATGCTTGCCATCGGCATTTGTTATGCGCAGAACTTCAAGGCCACACAAAAGTCGCAGGAGAAAGTTATCAAAGCGGCCTACAAGGCAAAGAAGATAACAGAACTGGAATATGAGAAACTGATGAAAGAACAGCAGACGATAAAAGAAACCATAGAAAAGCTGGAAGCAGACGGCAAGCTCGATTCCGATGATAAGAATGCCATACAAGGCAAGCTGGACAGGGCCGAACGCAGGCTAAAACGCTACAAGACGAACAGGGAACGTTATTGAGGAAAGTTTGTTGCATCTTTACAGCATGAATTGGCAAAGCTTATATAGCGCCAGGCGCACAGGCGATGCAAAGGATAAAGTGATCAATCCCGATGCTGTAAGAGATTCTTTTTTACGCGATTACGACAGGCTTATCTTTTCTTCCGCTTTCCGAAGGTTACAGAATAAAACCCAGGTCTTCCCGCTGCCAGGTGCGGTGTTTGTTCACAACAGGCTCACCCATAGTTTGGAAGTGGCCTCCGTAGGCCGTTCGCTTGGCAAGGCCGTAGGCGAACAGATAGCACAACGATATAGTGGTGAGGATGCCAACTTTATTGAGTTCTATAAATATGGGCTTTCCTCGGTAATATCGGCTGCCTGCCTGGCACACGATATTGGCAATCCACCCTTCGGCCATTCGGGCGAAGATGCCATACGTACTTTTTTCAGGGAACTAGATGGTGAGGCAAAGGATACCTTGCATGCAGAGCTTTCGGAAAACCAGCGTTACGATTTTGAAAAGTTTGAAGGCAACTCCAATGCCCTGCGCATACTTACCGATAGCTTTAATGAAACAGAACCGGGCGGCTACAGGCTTACCTATACCACGCTCGCATCTATCGTAAAGTATCCATGCAGTTCTTTACAGGGTTTTAAAAAAACGGGGCTTATCGCCACAAAAAAATCAGGCTTCTTCGATAGCGAGATACCTGTGTACGAAGCCATAGCCAACACACTGGGCATCCCTGAAAAAGAAGGTTACGATAATGTGTATGCACGCCATCCCTTCGTATATCTTACAGAAGCTGCGGATGATATTTGCTACCGCATCATCGACCTTGAAGATGCACACCGCCTGCACATCGTATCGCTTGAAAAGATAGAATCGCTTTTCTATCCTTTCTTCGAGATGGAGAAAACGCCCTATCGTTCTATCGAATACATTCAGAAGAAAGTAAACAACATAGTTGACGATAATCAGAAGGTACAATTCATTCGTGCCAGCTGGATAGGCTTAATGGTAGAAAAGCTGTCTGCGTTATTTATGCAGCATGAAGCAGAACTATTGGCCGGCACTTTAGAGAAGGACTTGCTTAGCTGCCTTCCTGATGAATATACAGGCCTGATAAAGGAGATAAACGCCTATTCCATCAAGCATATTTATAATTATAAATCGGTAGTGGAAATAGAGATAGCAGGCTATAATGTAATTGGCGGATTGCTGAAAGCATTTGTAAATGCAGTGCTGTACCCCACGCATAGCAAGTCTGATAAGATACTGAAACTGGTTTCCAGCCAGTTTCCTATCAGCAGAGACCCTGCGCGGTTGTATTACGATATACAATCGGTAGTCGATTTTATTTCCGGCATGACCGATCTCTATGCTATCGACCTGTATCGTAAAATAACCGGTATTAGTGTACCGCAGATACGTTAGTTTTTTATGCATCCCAGCCAGTTAAGAATAGAAGATTTCACATATCACCTCCCCGATGAGCGTATTGCTAAATATCCGCTGCCGGAAAGGGATAGCTCGCGCTTATTGATATACGATGAAGGCGTTATAAAGGAAGATACCTATCGGCATATCGCCGGCCATATACCGCCCGATAGCCTGCTGGTTTTCAACCAGACCAAAGTGGTATATGCACGCCTGCTGTTCAAAAAAGATACCGGTAGCAGTATAGAAGTTTTTTGTCTGGAGCCACATAGCAAATACCCCGAACTGCAAACTGCCCTGCTGCAAAAAAGAAAAGTATGGTGGAACTGCATGGTAGGTGGCGCCAGTAAATGGAAGCCCGGCATGGTGCTGACCATAACGCATGGCGACCCGGCATTTACCGTATCTGCCACTATAGTAGATAAGCAGCCGGGATACTTCACCATAGAGCTTACCTGGGATGCCGACCTCACCTTTGCCGAAGTACTGCATTATACAGGCAAAGTTCCCCTACCACCCTACCTGCACCGCGAGGCGGAAGCGGGAGATGAAGCCACCTACCAAACCATATATGCCAAAGATGAAGGCAGCGTAGCCGCCCCCACAGCCGGCCTGCATTTTACAGAAGCCGTATTTGAAAGCCTTAAGCAAAAAGGCATCAGTAAAGACTTTGTCACCCTGCACGTAGGTGCTGGCACCTTCAAGCCGGTGAAAAGCGAAACCATGCAAGAGCATGACATGCATGCCGAATGGATAGATGTAAATGCGGCTACCATCAAAAACCTGCTGGCACACATCGGCCATATTGTGGCTGTAGGCACTACCTCCATGCGCACGCTTGAAAGCCTGTATTGGATAGGCGTAAAGCTGCTGCAAGGCCATCCCATTACGCAGGATATATCTGTATCTCAATGGGATCCATACGATATACATACGGAAATAACTGCTATAGAAGCCCTGCAGGCCATACTCCATTGGCTGGGGGCAAATGAACAAACCCACCTCGTTACCCGTACGCAGATACTCATAGCACCGGGTTACACCTTCCGCATCGTGCGCGGTTTGGTCACCAATTTCCACCAGCCGCAGTCTACCTTGCTGCTGCTGGTTTCAGCCATTGTGGGGCAGGAATGGCGCACTATGTACAACTATGCGCTGGATAATGGTTTCCGCTTCCTGAGTTATGGCGATGGCTGCCTTTTGTGGGTGCAATAGCTAATATCTTTTATCTACGCATTAATAAATAGTTATGCATGTTGCTTCCATCAGGTATTTAGTAGCTTTGCGACACTAAAGCGCATAGTCATTGGATACAAAGCAATTTATAGCCGCTGCACTGCAGGAAGACATCGGTAACGGAGACCACTCTACACTCGCCTCTATCCCTGCCGATGCAGAAGGGCGCGCGGTATTGAAGATAAAGGAAGATGGCATATTAGCAGGCGTGCAACTGGCACAGGATATTTTCCACTACCTGCAGCCCGATGCGTCTTTTACTATTTACAAGAATGATGGCGATGCAATCACCAAAGGCGAAACGGCTTTTGAAGTAGCCGCCAAAGTGCATACCATACTGCAGGCCGAACGCCTGGCGCTCAACTGTATGCAGCGTATGAGTGGTATTGCTACCATCACGCACCAGTATGTAGAGAAGATAAAGAATTACAAGTCTAAAATACTAGATACCCGCAAAACCACCCCGCTGTTCCGCGCTTTTGAAAAAGAAGCCGTACATATTGGTGGTGGCCACAATCACCGCATGGGCCTGTACGATATGATCATGCTGAAGGATAACCATATCGATTTTTGCGGTGGTATCGAAAAGGCGATTGATAAAACCAATGCATACCTGCAAGCCAATAACCTGGACCTGAAAATAGAAATAGAAACCCGCAGCCTGGATGATGTAAAGCGTATACTGGCCAAAGGCAATATACACCGCATCATGCTGGATAACTATACGCCCGAACAACTGGCCGAAGCTATCCAACTGATAGATGGCCGTTATGAAACAGAAGCATCCGGCGGTATTACTATAGATAATATTGAAGCCTACGCCGCAACGGGTGTGGATTATATATCGGTAGGTGCTATCATACACCATGCCGTTAGCCTCGACCTCAGCCTTAAAGCACAAATATCATGAGCAGGCAACATCTTGTCTTCATCATCAATCCCAAATCGGGCGTTGACAGGCAGAAGGCTGTGCAGGAGGCAATAGATACCACGCTCGACCAAAATAAGTTTACTTACGAGATACAACATACACGCTATGCCAAACACGGTACCGAACTGGCCCGTGAAGCGGCTGACAAAGGCGCGTATGCCGTAGTGGCCGTAGGTGGGGATGGTTCGGTAAATGATATTGTAACCGGTATCATTGGCACCGATACGGCACTGGCGGTGATACCCAAAGGCTCCGGAAATGGGATGGCCCGCACTATGGAGATACCCATGAATGAGCGTGAGGCGATAGAGGTCATAAACAGGGGCCGTACTATGATGATGGATATGGGCTATGCTAATGACAGGTTATTCATAAGCAATGCAGGTGTGGCTTTTGATGCACTGATATCGCGCAAGTTTGCCAAAAGCACACGTCGTGGCTTTGCTATGTATAGCTGGCTGGTCACCAAGCATATGTGGACGTATAATGAATGGGATTGGCACATCACCATAGATGGCAAGACCATTAAGGAAAAAGCCTTCATCGTATGCGTGGCCAATTGCAAGCAGTTTGGTTACAACTTTGAAATAGCACCTGATGCCAGCTGGACCGATGGCTTGTTCGATCTTATTATCATCAGGAAATTTCCCAAGCTGCTGGGCGGCATGCTAGTATATCGCGCCATGAATGGCACGCTCACTAAGAGCCCTTATGTAGATCATTACCGTGGTAAAGACATTACTATCTTTCATCCTGAACTGCGCCTGATGCAGACCGATGGCGATGCCCATAGCTGCGAAAACAAGATAAAATTTACCATCAAACCGGCTGCACAAAAAATTATCATACCTTAATACCGTATGCTAAGGGCATTCACGGGCATCATACTTTTCATTTCACTGTGCTGCATTTCCTGTAGCCACAGGCAGCAGCACATTACCCGTAGCATTTACTACTGGAAGACTACCTTCAAACCCACTACCTACGAAAAGCAGCGCCTGCAAAGCCTTGCCTGCCGCGATATGTACATCCGCCTTTGCGATGTAGACTGGAACGATAACGTGCAGCAGGCCGTACCGGTAGCACCCATACATTTTTTCAGCGCGCTGCAAAAGGGCATACACTATACACCAGTCGTGTTCATCACGCAACGTACACTTACACATCTTACTGCCGAAACATCAAACCTGCTGGCTACTAATATCAATAAGTATGTGCAGGAGGTTTGCAGCACGGCACAGATGCACCCCACAGAGATTCAGATTGACTGCGACTGGACGGCGGGCACTAAACATGTTTACTTCAACCTGCTGACACAGCTAAAGCAACAAGCCTTCTTCAAGGGCAAAACACTTTCGGCCACCATACGCATGCACCAGGTAAAATATACCGCGCGCAATGGCATGCCACCTGCCGACAGGGGATTGCTGATGTGCTACAACATGGGCAATATGAAAAAGCCCGGTGCACTCAATTCTATACTGGATGTAATCAATACCAAAGACTATACAAGGAACATCAGTACTTATCCTTTACCGCTTGATGTAGCATTGCCTTTATTCAACTGGACATTGCTGTTTCGCAACAAGCAATTAAAGGGAATATTGAGAGATGTGGATGAAGAAAGCATTAAAGCCAATAAAGTATTTCAACACAAAGAAGCCAACCTCTACACCTGCACTGCCGATACCTTCTACAATGGCTATTACCTACAAAGTGGTGATGTATTAAGAGTAGAATCTGTAAGCAGTAAAGACGTAGCACACATAGCAACATACATAGCCAAACGCATAGGCAACGATAGCTTCAAAATAGCCTTGTTCCATTGCGATAGCCTAACTTTAAGCAAATATTCAGACGATGAACTGGAAGAGATATATCACGCTGGCCATTAGTGTTATTTTCTTAGTCCCTTTCGAACAGTGGGTACATGCCTGTGCCGGTGGCGATGATCCTTACGACTATTTTCCTTCCTTCTTCTTCAGGGATATCAATAAAAATGCAGCCTACTCTCCGTTTTATTATACCTCCTTGTTGGTGTATGCAGATGACAACTATACACAAGATGTGAACATAGATGAATGGCATGCATACACTTCATCTAAAGTTTCAAAGCAAGACATTGATAGCTTTGTATACAGCTATAGCCTTGCAGACCTCAATGCTGCGCTAAGCAGTATAGTCACAAAAGGCAACAGCAAGGCCCGTAAAGAAGTAGTTGATAATAAGTTCGCACAATGGCTGGTGAAAAAGAAAGACAAAGAAGCTGCCGGCTACCTGCTGTTTGCCAAGCAATGCGAACCATATGCACAACCGGAAGATGGCTATTACGACCAAAAGACTTACGAGTGGAAAACCGTGCCGCGCGATACTGTAAAAATGGCCGGCCTCCTGGCTGAAGGACGCAAGCAGCACGATGCCGCAAAAAAAGAAGCAATACAATGGCGCTATAAATACCAACTGATACGTTTGGCTTTCTATGCACGGAAGTATGATGAGGCATTGGCCTTGTATAATGCGTTGGTTGGCAGTAAGACTTATAACGGCATCATGTATCCACGCTGCCTGGAATTGAAAGCAGGTATATTGTATAAAACAGGCAGAAAGAATGAGGCTGCTTACCTGTATAGTAAAACCTTCGACCTGAGTGATGAGCTAAAGCAATCCTCACACATCAGCTTTAGCTGGGCTGCAAATGGTAAGATAGATGATGTGCTAAAGCTATGCCGTAATGACCACGAAAAAGCGGTAGTCTATATTATGAAAGGCCTGCACGACTATGGAGATGGTGCAACCATAGGGTTGGATATGATGCAAAAGGCATACGATGCCGATGCAAACATCAAAGGGCTTACAGAAGTAATGACACGCGAGATAAGCAAAGCTGAAGAGCGCTTCGTAACTACGCCTAATATCTGGTATTATTCAGATAGCCAGGCCAATGCTTTGAAAAGTGTTTACCCTGCTTACCTGAAACAGTTGAACGACTTTGCCAAGCGCGTAGTAAAAGGTGGTAAAAATGGCGATAAAGCATTCTGGTATCTGGCCTCTGCCTATATCCATCTTATTCAGAACAACTATGCAGAAGCAACAGCCTACCTGGATATGGCAGCGAAGGAAAACATGACACCCCGCCAAAAGGATATTCATGGTGTAACAACAGCCCTGCTGATTTTAAAACAGAACAGGCAACTGGACCCGGCAACAGAAAGCAAGCTGTTGCCTTCATTGAAATGGATAGATGAGAAGACAGAGAACGACATGTACTTTGCAGGTGTTTATACGCATTTTATCAATGTACTCATGACGGATAAATATCTGCAGCAGGGCGATACTGTAAAAGCTGTTTATACCATGAATAGCTGGACATCTTGGGAATTGCTGGATGATATGAGTACTAACCAACTGGAAAATGTCAAAGCCTTTATTAAGAAGAAAGATAAAACGCCCTATGAAGTATGGCTAACCCGCAACAGCAACTACCAGGAAAGTATGCTGTATGAAATGCAGGGTACAAAACATTTGCGTGCACAGGAATATGACAAGGCAATAGCGGCTTTTAAAAAAGTACCTGATTCAGCTATCAATGCCTACTTGCTACCCGATTGTTTTGTAAGCCATATACAGGATATGCAAGACTGGAACCGTTCAGACTCTGCTGTTACTTATAATAAACTAACGCTGGCACAAAAGCTTGCAGTTATGAAGAAGAAGCTGGATGAGAATCCTAAAGATGCTACTACGGCTTACTCTTATGCTAATGCTATGTATAACCTTACCTATTATGGTAAAGGCTGGCAGGCTGTGCAGTATGACCGTAGCGGTGTTGAGTTTGAAGCGTATTATATAAGCGACGAACGCAAAAAGGCACCGGCTTCTAAGCGCAATTACTATGATCCCTCGTTGGCTGAAAAATATTACATGCAGGCATTCAGCAATAGTAATGATGCCGAATTTAAAGCTCGTTGCCTTTTTATGGCAGCCAAATGCTGGCAGAAGAATTGCCCGGCGCCTAAAGGTGTTAACTATTATAGCTACGATGATAAGCTATACTACAGCCATTCATTGAAGAACCCTTATTTTAAACAATTGAAGCAGTATAGCAAGACGAGGTTCTATACCAACGCTGTTAGCACTTGCGGCTATCTTAATGACTATGTACGGAAATAGCTTTATCGCTATGCTTCCAGCGGCGGTGTGTCCACATCCAGTTGTCGGGTTGGTGGTGTAGCTGTTCTTCCATAAAGCTTACATAGTCTTGCATCATTTGCCCCTGTGGTAGTTGCGATGCATCATCCGTGTATTTGTGCAGGGTTATCTTATAGTAGCCACGTTTCACCCTTTCGATACCAGCAAATACGACTGCGGCTTTATTGCGTGTAGCCAGTTGTTCCGGCCCGCGAAAGAAAGGAACCGTGCGGTGCATAAAGTTCAACCATACAGCAGCCTTCAGGTTGGAAGGATTCTGGTCGGCTATCAGCCCTACTATATAGCGCACACCTTGTAGCCTGGTAAAGCCCTTCTTCGCCATCATCGATATCAGCCATACACCGCTGCGGGTGCGTATGCGGTGCATCAGCTTATCAAAAGCTTTATTATCTGGTGGCATGTACACGCCTGCAAACTGTTGCCTGCAATTGTATTGGCAAGCTACATTGGCCCATTCCCAGTTGAAGGTATGGCCGAGTAATGCGTAGGTATCTTTGCCTTCATCATACAGTTGATGGAAGATCTCCCAGTTAGCAGTAATGCGTTTATTCAGCTGTGCTTCCGATATAGTCAGGAGCTTCAGCGTTTCCATCCACTGGTCGCAAAAGTTGCGGAAGAACTGCCTGCGTATGCGCAACAGTTCATCGGCACTTTTCTCCGGGAAAGCGTATTGCAACTGCTCCAGCACCAAAGCCTTACGATAGCCAACGATATAGAATAATATCAGGAAGATCAGGTCAGACAATACATACAACACCCTTAGTGGCAGCAAGGCCACCGGGTATAATAGTATCAGCAATAGGTAATACATGCGTGTGCAAAGGTACGCTAAAGGCTACTTATGCTTCACGCTGCCTGTCAGGTCGTATAGTTTTTGTATATGTTGCAGGTTGCCTTTAAAGTCAAAGTTCAGGTCTTTCAGCAACCCCGATTGCAGGCTGAATACCCATGCGTGTATAGTAGGGTATCCATTATCCAGGTAGTGCTCCTGCACCGCTGCTGTTTTCAGCACGTTTAGTGCCTGCTCTATCACGTTCAGTTCCACCAGCCTGTCGTAGCGGGCAGCAGTATCGGCTATCGCATCCAGCTCTGCTTCATGCAGGCGGTACACATCGCGGATGTTACGCAACCAGGGGTTCAGTATACCCAAATCAGCCGATGTCATGGCTGCCTTTACACCTCCGCAGTTATAGTGCCCGCATATGATGATGTGCTTCACATGCAGATGTCGCACGGCATAGTTGATAACACTCATTACATTCAGGTCGATAGACACAACCAGGTTGGCCACATTGCGGTGTACAAATACCTCGCCGGGTTCCAGGCCCATTATCTCGTTGGCAGGCACACGGCTATCGCTACAGCCTATATACAGGTACTCCGGCGTCTGGTCGGCCGATAGCTTCTTTAGAAAGTCAACATTACGGGCTACGTTATCGGCTACCCATTTCCTGTTATTCTCAAATAGTTGCTCGTATGGTATCATAGACTGGTTTTAGCATTACAATAATAAGCCAATTGAAATAAACATTTCTTATCCGCCGCATAAGCTTTAATTTTACGCCCGCAAACACAGCTTATGAAACTGGTTACTTATTCTAAAAACGGCATCGGGCAGTTAGCCCTTCTTATAGATGGCCAATTGTATGATACCAACGCTGCCAATCCTGCATTGCCTGCTACCATGAAGGACATGCTGAACAACTGGGAAGCGCTGGAACCCATAGCCCGCCAAACAGAAGCAGACATCAAGAGTGGCAAGAGCACACCTGCTACTGCTACCCCATACAATGGTGCTACTATTATGGCGCCTGTGCCGCAACCTACCAGTTGCCGCGATGGCTATGCCTTTCGTCAGCACGTAGCGGCTGCCCGCCGCAACAGGAAGGTAGATATGATACCTGAGTTCGACCAGTATCCTATCTTCTACTTTACCAACCACAATGCCATACAAGGCCCCGGCGATATACTGTGCATGCCCGATCATTTCCAGAAGCTGGACTTTGAACTGGAGGCTGCCGTAGTACTGGGCAAGAAAGGCCGCAATGTAAAAGCTGCCGATGCCGACCAATACATAGCCGGCTACATGATAATGAACGATATGAGCGCCCGCACCCTGCAGATGGAAGAGATGCTGCTGAACCTGGGCCCTGCCAAGGGTAAGGACTTCAGCACGGTGATAGGCCCCATAATGGTAACACCCGATGAGCTGGAACCCTACCGCATACCCGCCAAGCCCGGCCACACCGGTGCCAACTATAACCTGAAGATGGTGTGCCGCGTGAATGGTATACAGGTAAGCGAAGGCAATGTGGGAGATATGGACTGGACCTTTGCCGAGATCATAGAGCGCTGCGCCTATGGTGCCGATATACTGCCCGGCGATGTGATAGGTAGTGGTACGGTAGGTACCGGCTGCTTCCTGGAGCTGAATGGTACCGGCCTGCTGAACGACCCTAACTATAAAGTGCAGTGGCTGCAACCCGGCGATGTGGTAGAGATGGAAATAGAAGGCCTGGGCCTGCTGACCAATACCATAGTAGCTGAGCAGACAGACTTCAGCATACTGAAGCTGAAAAAGATGCCTAAATAGGGCTGATTATCAACAGACTATAAAACAAAAGGTACTACTTAGGTAGTACCTTTTTGCTTGCGTTCTGTTTTAGTTAGGGGCTTAAACAGTGGGTTCTAATAACATATGCTTAGCGCCTGCGCGCAGTGCGTTCTGTGGCTACGGTAATACATTTGATGGCCCGCCAAAAAGCCATATTTCCAGTAGCATACCTAATAAGAAGGTAATCAGGAGGATACCTACGGTTTCCCAGGTAGCCTTTGCCTGGCGTTTGTTTTGTTGAGTCATACCCATAAGTCCTGCAAATAACTGTTTCTTTAATATGGGAACCGAAAATATGTGACATATCTACTGTTTCCCGGGGTAAAATGGTTTCTCTTGACTCTTATCGACTATATGGGTGTGATTGGCCTAGCAAGGTACGCAAGGCTCCAACATGATTATTAACTAAAAGTGAATTTAAATGGCATTTTAATTCATGTTTTTTCACATTAAAAAGGGATTAAAGCCGCTATACTTTTCTACATTAATGGTTGAGTATTTCTTCGGGGTTGTGCTGTAGAAATTCAGCCACAGTATCGTACAATACGTTATATAACTTATTGTCGTCCATTAGTTTAACAGTGAAATAGCCCACATCCATCGAGTAGTTGTTGAGGAGGTATATGGACACTTCGCTATCTAGTGCTACCAGCAGTTCCTTTAGCGGGAAGCCATCTTTCAACGACAGGTTGGTAGTATAGGCCACGCAAAGCTTTTGCTTGTCTGTAGTATGCAGCAGTACCTGCAGGCTATAGGCCAGGTTGTGTGCCGTGCCTTCTATGGTATCGTTGGCGGCCAGTATATCGGCGTGCAGGTCTTCATAGTATTGAATGGCTGCGCGGCGGGCCTCCAGTGGCTGTTCGTGGGTAAAGCTGCGGGTGTGCAGTTTCCTTGTGCTATCGTCGGGTATGCCATCTTCGCCGGTTTGCCAGCTGGTGAGGGCTACCTTATATTCCGTAATCTTCATCTCTTCACGTTTTGCGCACCTGCCCTGAGTGCCCTTGGGCGCATAACAGGTGCTGTTATACAATCAATTGTGCCGGACTCCACCTATAAGTAATAAAACTTAATGCCAAAGAAGATTTTGTTGTGTTTTGTTGTGAATTTTAGAGTTTTGTTTTCGTGCTATTGAGCATCAATGATTTAAGTGCGGAATTTGTTGTGAAATGTTGTGTTTTGTTATGGTGGTGCGATGGGTCATTTTTGGTGGTTTTATTATAGCAAATATACGTTATTATTTCATAAAAACATATTCATAGTGATAATCTAAGAAGCTTTTATCTGGTGTAAATTTTTCAGGCTTAGCAATTTCAGCATTTTCATATCTCTTAAAATAAGTGTCTATCACATTGTCATCTTCGCCATCAAGATACTTCGATATACAAATTTTAAAAGTCGGCAAAATAGTTATTAGCCCTCTATCAAAAGCTTTATCATGAAGAGCATTCAAACAAAGTCCATTTTTAGGATTAGTTCTATTCAATTCATCCTTACTCCACGGTTTGATATGACTTGCTACCAATAGATTTATGTTCTTAATCCCAGTAATGCAACAAGCGTTATTATAATCTGCAAAAACAGCTTTTCTGAAAAAGCTTTGATATACTCTAGTTTTTACTAATCTTAATTTATCTACTCCTGTTGGCAAACTTTCTATATCCAAGTCTGCTAAATCATCGATTTGCTTTTGGTCATATTTTGCAATTAAACTAGTGCTTTCAAAAACGGCATTATTCCAATCCGAATGAAATTCATTCCAAATCTCTTCATCAAGTTTACTTCTGTTACCTAATCCCTTTATGTTCCTCTTCTTTAATTCTGGATCAAGACTAGCGAAGTTTCCTAACTTTCTAGCAACCGCAGAGGGACTTCGCCCAATTAAATTTGCGACTCTTATAACATTCTCATTTCTTGAATGAGCATGGCCAAAAGGTATGCAACAATAAAGATTAAAAGCAATAATAGTCTGTTCTCTCGTCCACAAATCTCTTGGCATAGTGGTACTATTTTAAGCCAATTTAGCACTTAAAGTTTCCTAATGAAAGAAAGTTACCCCGCTACCAAATCATTAATTTTACACCTATGAGTAAGAAACATAAGGGCAGGCCCGATGGGCTGGTATATAGCACGAATAACGATTTTTATAATGATTACCCGGAGGAAGCGGCTGCGGAAACGGCACCGAAGGATAAGCAAAAACTGCGGGTGAAGCTGGATACCAAGCAGCGGGCGGGCAAGGTGGTGACGCTGGTAGAGGGCTTTAGCGGTACGGAGGAAGACCTGGAGGCGCTGGGCAAGCAGCTGAAAACCAAGTGTGGCGCGGGCGGCAGTGCCAAAGATGGCCTGATACTGGTGCAGGGCGACTATAAAGAAAAAATAATAGCCTGGCTAAGGGACTGGGGCTATACACAAACCAAATGATAAGCGTATTTTTGCGCCTCATATTGGCCAATTAATGATACAGGACATTAAAATACTGAACGAAAAAGAAACCCGCGGCGGATTTGGCGAGGGTATTGTGGAAGCTGCACGCAGGAACCCGAATGTGGTGGCACTGAGCGCCGACCTGGCGGGATCGCTGAAGCTGAACCAGTTTATAAAGGAGTTTCCCGATAGGTTTGTGCAGGTGGGTATTGCCGAGGCCAATATGATGGGTGTGGCTGCGGGTATGACGATAGGTGGTAAAATACCATACACCACTACGTTTGCCAACTTCAGCACCAGCCGCGTGTACGACCAGATACGCCAGAGCATAGCCTACAGCAATAAGAATGTGAAGATATGTGCATCGCACGCCGGCCTTACGCTGGGCGAAGATGGCGCTACGCACCAGGTGCTGGAAGACATAGGCATGATGAAAATGCTGCCGGGTATGACGGTTATCGTGCCTTGTGATTTTAACCAAACCAAAGCGGCAACGATAGCGATAGCTGAATATGAAGGGCCGGTGTATCTGCGTTTTGGCCGTCCGAAATGGGCGAACTTTACGGCAGAAGACCAGAAGTTTGAAATAGGTAAGGCACAAGTGCTGGCAGAAGGTACGGATGTGACCATCTTTGCATGCGGCCACCTGGTGTGGACGGCTGTAGAGGCTGCTAAAGAGCTGGCTGAAAAAGGCATCAGTGTAGAGCTGATAAATATACATACCATAAAGCCGCTGGATGAAGCTGCGGTTATCAAATCGATACAAAAAACAGGTGCGGTAGTAACTGCCGAAGAACACCAGATAAATGGTGGCCTGGGCGATAGTATTGCCAATGTAGCAGCGCGCAATCATCCCGTGCCGCACGAATATGTGGCCGTGAACGATACCTTTGGCGAAAGCGGTAAGCCTGTAGACCTGCTGAACAAGTACGGATTGGGTAAAGGCAATATAGTAGCTGCGGTAGAAAAAGTGCTGCAACGCAAGAAAGGGTAAGTAGCATGAACATAGCAAGACTGATAGGTGGACTGTTGATATTGGTGGTAGCGTCTTGCGCGAGCCCTAAAGACCTGATGTACCAGGATGTGAAGAACTTCAGTGTAAAGAAGATAAGCCTGAACCCTGAAGTGGGTATGGATGTGCAGTTTTACAATCCGAATAAATACGGGATGACGCTGAAGGATGCAGATATTAACCTGTACATCAACAACACACTGGTAGGCCATGCGGTGATGGATGAAAAGTTTAATGTGCCGGCTGCAGATACCTTTCTGCTTCCTGTTAAGCTGATAACCGACCTTTCGGGTGTGTTCAACAATGCATTATCGCTGATGAGCAATAAGGAAGTAACGGTGAAGCTGCAAGGCAGTGTGAAAGCCGGAAAGGGTGTGCTGGTAAGGATACCCATCAGCTACGAGGGCAAGAAGAAGCTGAATGTGTTTTAATCACGATACTTTACAATAACAGAAAAGGAGCCGATTGGCTCCTTTTTACTTTTATATCATTACTGGATATTAGAACTTGTTCTTCCACATCATACTCTCGATAGGCCTGTTGGGCTGATTGCCATATTTGGCGTTCGATTTCTGATTGTATTTCACCTCTATTTCACCTTCTACCGGGAAGTAGATAAGCTGACCGATAGGCATGCCCTTGTATATTTTCACCGGTTGCTTTACAGATATTTCCAGTGTCCAGTTGCCGCAAAAGCCTACATCGCCCTTACCCGCAGTAGCATGTATATCTATACCCAGGCGGCCGGTAGATGATTTACCTTCCAGGAAGGGTACATGCGCATGGGTTTCGGTATATTCCATAGTTACACCCAGGTAAAAGATGTGCGGGTATAGCACAAAGCCTTCATCGGGTATCTCGAAAGTTTCTATGGTGTTATGCTTTTTAGCATCCAGTATATGTTCTTTATAAGTAGCCAGGGTGCTACCCAGGTGCACATCGTAGCTATTGCTGCCCAGCGACTCTCTGTTGTAAGGTTCTATTTTGATAGTCCCTTTCTCCATTTCTTCCAGTATGCGCTTATCGGAAAGTATCATGGAGGCAAATATAATGTCAATTAGCTGATATGCCGATGAGGTGATTAGCTAATGTTTGTAATATGTGAATATTGAGGCGTGCTGATTAAATCGGTCGTCAGCTAATCACCACATTAGCTAATCAGCTAATTTTGATAACATGCCTTTATACAAAGAATGGAGCAGCGATAAGTATAGCCTGGCGGCAATATGGAAGATAGAAGAGCCGGAAAGTTTTTTCCTGCAGCGCACCGAGTTGCCTGTACCCGAAATAAAATCGGAGAAACGAAGGATGGAGTACCTGGCAGGGCGCTTCCTGCTGAAGCATCTGAAAGAAGATTTTCCGCTGCTGAATATCAAGCCCGATGAGCACGATAAGCCAAGAATAGATAATAATGGCTACTACTTTTCCATCTCTCACTCATGGCCATATGTGGCGGCAGTGGTGAGCCCTTATGTAGAATGTGGCATAGACATACAGTGCTGGCACCCGCGTATGCAAGCGCTGCAGCACAAATTTCTGTCGGCAGAGGAACAGCCGTTATTCAAAAATGATAGCCAGCTAATAACCCTGGCCTGGAGCAGCAAAGAAGCGGCCTATAAATGGCAGGGCAGGCGCGGTGTAGAATTTGCCGATCATATGCATATCAAAGAAATAGAGGAAGTTTCAGAGCATTTTAACATTAAGATATTCATGCATTTAACAGACCCTAAAAGGGAAATAAATGCACAAGGCATTGTAAGAGAGGATTTTACATGCGCTTATATTGTGCATAACGCTATCTTTCATCCGTTCAGTAAATAAAACAATATTTTAATAATGTGTGATTTTTAAGGTAATTTGATTAAAAATTTGGCAGTTTGGTCAGATTAATTTTACATTTGCGTAAAATTTAATCTAATGTCATCACTTCGTTATCTCGCTCTGCAAGAAATGGCTTCCGAAGAAAAAAAGGTAGCCCATTATGGTGGTAAGCGCATTACCAGCATGTTTGCCAGCAACGTATTTACCGGTCGCGCTATGCGCGAATACCTGAGCGATGAGGCTTACAAAAGCCTGATGAACTCGGCCAAATCGGGAACCAAGATAGACCGTAAGATGGCAGACCAGGTGGCTGCAGGTATGAAAGCCTGGGCCGAAGAGCGTGGTGTTACCCACTTCACACACTGGTTTCAACCCCTTACTGGTACTACTGCCGAAAAACACGATTCTTTCTTTACCATTAAAAGCGATGGTACAGCTATTGAAATATTTGACGGTGATGCATTGATACAACAGGAACCTGATGCGAGCAGTTTTCCGAATGGTGGTATCCGTGCCACTTTTGAAGCCCGTGGTTATACCGCGTGGGACCCTTCTTCGCCAGCCTTCATTATGGAAGCAGGCCACGGTAAAACACTGTGTATCCCTACCATCTTTATAGCCTACAACGGCGAATCGCTGGATTATAAAGCACCTTTGCTGAAATCTATAGCGGCGCTGGATAAAGCAGCCGTAGATGTATGCCATTACTTTGATAAAAATGTAAGCAAAGTAACTACCACCCTGGGCTGGGAGCAAGAATACTTTGTAATAGATGAAACACTGGCCAATGCACGCCCCGACCTGGTAATGTGCGGCCGTACACTGGTAGGCCACTCGCCTGCCAAAGGCCAGCAACTGGAAGACCACTATTTTGGTTCTATCCCCGACCGTGTGTATGAGTTCATGCAGGATTTCGAACAGGAATCTTACAAACTGGGTATACCGCTGCGCACCCGCCACAACGAGGTAGCACCGTGCCAGTTTGAATGTGCACCGATATTTGAAGAAGCGAACATAGCAGTAGACCACAACTCGCTGCTGATGGACGTAATGAATAAAGTGGCCAAACGCCACAAACTGAAAGTGCTGCTGCACGAAAAACCATTTGCAGGTGTAAATGGTAGTGGTAAACACAACAACTGGAGCCTTGCTACAGATACAGGTGTCAACCTGCTGGCACCGGGTAAAACACCACGTACCAACCTGATGTTCCTTACCTTCTTTGTGAATGCCATCAAAGCAGTACACGACCATGCAGACCTGATGCGTGCAGCTATCGCCTCGGCTAACAACGACCACCGCCTGGGTGCTAACGAGGCGCCTCCCGCTATCATATCTGTATATATAGGTAAATACCTGACAGAGGTGCTGGATGAAATAGAAACAAGGGTGAAAGAGAAATTCAGCGAGCAGGACGAAGTGATACTGAAGCTGGACATCCATAAGCAAATACCGGAACTGCTGATGGATAACACCGACCGCAACCGTACCAGTCCGTTTGCCTTCACAGGTAATAAATTCGAGTTCCGCGCGGTAGGCTCATCTGCCAACTGTGGTTCGCCTATGACAGTGCTGAACACCATCATGGCGCAAAGCCTGAAAAACTTTAAACGCGAGGTGGATGCGCTGATAGAAAAAGGCGAGAAGAAAGAGATAGCCCTGATGCACGTACTGCGTAACTATATTGCCGAATCGAAGAAAATACGTTTTGAAGGTGACAACTATAGCGAAGCCTGGGCTGAAGAAGCTAAGAAACGTGGCCTGAACAACTTTAAGACAACGCCGGAAGCACTGGATGCTTTTGTAACCGATGCTGCCAAGAAAGTATTCTTTGATAACGGCATTTACAGCGAGCGCGAACTGGATGCCCGCCACGAGATATTGCTGGAAGACTATGTGAAGAAAGTGCAGATAGAAGCGCGTATACTGGGTTATATAGCTACCAACCATGTATTGCCTGCAGCCGTTAACTATCAGAATGTGCTGGTAGAAAACATAAAAGGGCTGAAAGAAGTAGGCCTGGGCGAAAGCAGCTACAAAGCGCAACTGAACCTGGCAAAAGTAATAAGCGGACACATCCAGAACATTAATGATAATGTAGAAGCGATGATAGAAGCCCGCAAGAAAGCAAACAATGTGGATGATATGCACAAGCGCGCCGCAATGTATTGCAACGATGTGAAAACATACTTTGATAAGATACGCTACCATGCAGACAAACTGGAGCTGCTGGTGGATGATAAGACATGGCCGCTGCCGAAATATCGTGAGCTGCTGTACTTACGCTAATGAGTTGAAACGCCCCGCACTGTTGCGGGGCGTTTTGTTTTAAACCTTTTGATATGAATACTCCACTACACATACGAACGGCCACCGTCGCCGATGCAGAAAAACTATTAGCCGTGTATGCACCTTATGTATTGCATACTGCCAACACCTTTGAATACGATGTGCCATCGCTGCAGGCATTTGAAGAAAAGGTGGGAAAGATAACCACCCAATACCCCTGGCTGCTATGCGAATGCAATGGTGAGATACTGGGCTATGCCTATGGCAGTATGCACCGCGAGCGTACTGCTTACCAATGGTGCGCAGAATCGACCGTGTACCTGGCAGAGAAACACCATAGAAAAGGTATAGCGCGTGTGCTGTATGCTGCCCTGTTTGATATGATGAAGCTGCAAGGCTACTATAGCATATACGCCAGCATCCTTTCTACCAACACAGCCAGCGTTGCTTTTCACCGGGCTGTGGGCTTTGAAGATATTGGCATGTTTAAAAACATAGGCTATAAGCTGGGCGAATGGCATAGCAATATATGGATGCAATACTTTTTACAAGCCCATAAACCCGAACCGCACACACCGACGCCGGCACCTGAGCTGAGGGATACCAATGCTTTCAGGCAAATATTAGTGGTGGCTAATGAGAGGGTAAATGTGGTTATATAAAAAACTGCACTAAGCACACGATAACCATGACCTAATTAATATAGCGTAAGTATTTTTTTAAAAATATTTATCGCATAGTAAAGAATTACTTTTTGAAGTAAACCTTATGTCAGTGTTGCAATGTGTTACAGCATCTTTAATTATCGATTTAAAACAATTTTTGCATGTACGTACAAGCAGATGGAAACCCTCCTAAATAGCACCAAACCTTTTATAAGTAGCCATAGGTCTTCCATTGCATCCCGGCCGGAAAACCATTGTTTATTTTTAAAAACCATTTATGAAAAGGTTAAATTTACTCGCCGTTATAATTTTATTGTTGTCAACACAAACAAGCCACGCACAAACATATACGCTGCTAACTACTGACGCAGCTGGTGATGAAACACAAGATGTGCAAGACATCAGCAAACTATCTTATCGCATCAACACCGCTAAAGACAGTATATGGTTTAAAATAGAGACCCATTCGCAGATGCTGGCATCGAGCCATATCGGCTTCATGTTTGGACTGGATACAAATCTTGTTGGCACAACCGGGCAATCATGGTCTGGCACCAATACATCTATGAAGTATGATCATGCGCTATTTGTGTACCAGAACGGGCTGATGGAGCCGGGAGTGGTGCATGCAGACATTGGCACCCTTGCAGCGCCTATGCCATGCTCCGTAAGCATCCAAAGGCCCGACAATAAAACAATGATAGTGGGCATGAAGATGTCTGTATTAGACCCGAATGGGGATTTCAACATGATAGTTGGCAGTGGCTTTTCTGATGTTCAGAGCACAGGTACTACTTTTGATGATGCGCCGGAATCTACTGTTCTGCAAATACGAAAACCCACAACCGGCATATCTTCTGTAACCAACAAGGATGCATATACAGTATATCCTAACCCTGCAAAGCATATCATTCGCTGGGAGTACAAGGGCCATACCACTACAAATGCTTTGCTAACTGATATAACAGGGAAAGTATTAGCCAGCGTACCTGCTGCTACACAGCAGCTGGATATAAAAGCATATCAACCGGGTATGTATATTTTAAAAATAGGTGACGTTAGCACCCGGATTGTAAAGGAATAGTTATAGTAGTGCTACTATTCATTTCGCCATTCATGTTTTATCATGAATGGCTTATTTCAATTATGGCAGAAGCTGTAATTTTAGTACAAACTATTACGATGAGCCAACAACACCACTACGCAGCAACAATTACATGGACAGGGAATAATGGCGAAGGCACGATAAAGTATGATGCGTATGAACGCAGCCATACGCTATCTATAGATGGTAAGCCTGATATACTGTGCTCTTCAGACACACCCTTTCGTGGCGATGGCAGTAAGCACAATCCTGAAGATGCTTTGCTGTACTCCTTATCCAGCTGCCATATGCTGTGGTACCTGCACCTGTGTGCAGATGCGGGTGTTATCGTAACTGCTTATACCGATAATGCAACGGGCGTGCTCACCATGGGCGAGCCTGCACGGTTTACAGCAGTGACGCTACACCCGGTAGTAACGGTGAAAGACGCATTGATGATAGACAAAGCCAACGCACTCCACGACATGGCACATAAAAAATGTTTTATCGCCAATTCGGTCAACTTCCCTGTTACACATCAGCCGCAGGCTGTGGCAGAATAATATTTATAAAGCATCCTATAAGAAAAGCGTCCTGTATAAACAGGACGCTTTTGTGTGTATATAGGAAGCAGTGTTACTGTATGGTAACGGTGCCTTTGTATTGTTTATTGTTGTTGCTCACCAGGTTGTAGAAGTAAATACCGGGTTTCAGGTCGGCGGTAGCTATGGTTTGTGCTGTGCCATCTATGGCTGCATGCTTCACCAGCTTGCCGGTAGCATCATATATCGCTACGCTTCCTTTTACCTTTCCTGCATCCATCGTTATGTATTCTTTCGCAGGGTTAGGATAGATGCGTACAGGATTTTCATGCGCTATGTTTTTGATGCTGGTAGTCACCGTTGGCATTTCTTCCAGTATCAGCGACTCACCATCGGCCATTTCCATTATTTCAAACAATACCGGCGTAGTAGCAAACCATGTATAGGTAGTATCCAGCCCGAAGGTAGAATCATTACTGATGGTACGCAGCCTTACTACATTCGTAAAGGTATCAAACGGTGTTATAAGCGTGCCGTAGCCATCGTACAGAATAGTATCCGTTCCATTACTGGTGGCACCACGCCAACTGTCGGTAGCTGTTTCGTTAAAGTTGAAAGGAAATTTTGCCCACACTTTATTATCGGTCAAATAATCTATTTCAGATGGAAGTGTACCACTTACCCCTTCGCCTACCTTGCTGATGGCATTTGCATCGGCTTTGTAATAGTTGTATATCATAAAGCCCAGTGCATCTATTTCAAGGCACAGGTTGGCAGTGCTGTATTTGGAATAATTAGGCGTAGTGGCAGGATCTACTACCGTAATGGTACCGGCATTCGTATAATTCAGGTCGCCGAAATCCCAGGTCACATTGGCACCTGCAGGCCCGGCACCTGTACTATCGCCTATATAAAAGTTGGTAACAAAGCCATTGGCCGGCAGGGCTGTCGCGTTCAGTACCGTTTGGGCAGATACCTGCATAGTAGCCAATGCTGCCATAAAAAGTGTAGTAATAATTCTTTTCATAATTGTCGTCTTTCCAGTATATCGGGGCAGGCGGCAAAAAGTTACAGCCGGGCAGAAAGTTTTTTATGCGGCATAAAAAAGAGCCACCCGAATGCAGGTGACTCTTTCTATTGGTAGAAGTATGCTTATTGCGCTAATGCAAAAGTAGGTTCTACTATTACAGAAGGCTTAGGTGTCTCTGATTGGTTGATATGCTGCCTGTATTTTATTTCTGCTACCTTGTAAGACAGGTAATAGAAGGGCAACTGTGCCAATGATACGGCTGTTTTATAGTAAACGGTCAGCTTGTTCATTTTCTCTGTGTTTGTTGTTGTTGATACAAAAATCATACATCCAACAATCACTTCTTAAAATCGGGGGCAGCCTTAACATGGGTTTTGCATCTCGTTAACAAGCGGTTAACGAGCTTCAATGCAGTAGCCTGTTAATAGCTTGCTGCACGGCATCTGTTGTATATTTCTCATCTATACGCATACGCGCATTGATACCCAGTTGTTCCCACTGTTCGCGTTGCTGCCAGGCACGCTCCATAGCATTAGCAAAGCAGGTAACCACCGGCGCTTCCGCCACAAAACCGTTCACACCTTCGTTTATCACATCTGCATTGCCGCCTACATCTGTCACCACGGCTGCGCGCTTACAATAGTTGGCCTCCAGCAGCGAAAGTGGGGTACCTTCTCCCCGCGATGGCATCAGCATGATGTGGTTGGCCTCCCACACTTCTACAATATTGTTTACAAAGCCTTTGAATATGACTTTATCTTCCAGCCCCTTATTCGCAACCAGTTCCTGCAGGTATTCCAGGTGGTCTCCTGAGCCATATATATTCACGTTGAAATTGCGGTTGCGCCATTGTGGTTGTGCAAAGGTTTCCATCAATATGTCATAACCCTTCACCTCGGTTTCCAGCCGGGCCACGGTAGCCATATGCCAGGTATCGGTAGCGGGGTACGATGCCGGTGCAGCATTTACCTTTATGGGGTTGGTGATGACAGTAGCATTGGGCAGGTTTTTCGCCAGCGTCCTTTCTGCTACTTCCAGGTTTCTACGGCTTACAAACCACAGCTCTTTCGCCTGCCTCAGAAAATCGTAAAAAAAATGCCTGTCGTTACGCGGCATATACAAATATTCAGGCATGAAGTTGGAAAGCACTATATAGGGCACCTGCAATGAGCGGAGCCAGTCGCCGTGCTGGTGCAGGGCATTATCAAACGTGCCGCCTTCATTGATGAACAATATATCGGGTGCAAAATCGAAGACATCTTTTTTCCATCTCAGCCCTTTCAGCTTATCCGCGGCTGCTTTACTGATGTTACCACTTGTATGGGGGTTGGGCCGGAAGGTTACTCTCCCGCCTTTCTCATGCACCTGTTTCAGCTTTGGGTGCACCTGCTGCCATTCCATGGTATTAGTCATCACCTGGTAGCCATCATCCAGCAAGCGTAGTGCCATATCACTCCATAGCTGTTCGCTGCCACCCCAGGGTACGCTTTCCAGCGTAGATAGGAAAAGTATCTTCTTCATGCCGTTTATTACAAGGTAAAAATATGTTATAAACCATTAGCTATGTATAGAATACGTATCTACTTTGCATAGCAAACCCGTAATTGCCTATTTTAGCGCAAATTTTTACTACAGATGAACAAAGTAGTTGCAAATGCTGACGAGGCTATAAAAGATATAGAATCGGGCATGACGCTGATGCTGGGTGGCTTTGGCCTTTGCGGCATACCCGAAAACTGCATTGCTGCGCTGGTGCGCAAAGGTGTCAATAATCTTACCTGCATATCCAACAATGCCGGTGTGGATGATTTTGGTATCGGGCTGATGCTGCAGCAAAAGCAGGTAAAGAAAATGATATCTTCTTATGTAGGCGAGAATGCCGAGTTTGAACGCCAGCTGCTGAGTGGCGAGCTGGAAGTAGAACTGGTGCCGCAAGGCACACTGGCTACACGCTGCATGGCCAGCGGCTACGGCATGCCTGCCGTATACCTGCTGGCAGGTGTGGGTACCGAAGTGGCCGAGGGTAAAGAGGTGCGCAACTTCAATGGCAAAGATTATTTGCTGGAATATGCTTTCGATTCAGACTATGCTATTGTAAAGGCATGGAAGGGCGATACGATGGGCAACCTGGTATTTAAAGACACCGCCCGCAACTTCAACCCCATGATGGCTATGGCGGGTAAAATAACCATTGCCGAAGTAGAAGAACTGGTAGAGCCAGGCCAACTGAACCCGAACGAGATACATACACCGGGTATCTACGTGCACCGCATTTTCAAGGGTAGCAACTACGAAAAACGAATTGAACAACGCACCACTCGCAAAAGAAATTAATCATGGCACTGAATAAAGAACAAATAGCACAACGTATAGCCAAAGAGCTGCAAGATGGCTTTTATGTAAACCTGGGCATTGGTATACCTACACTGGTAGCCAACTATATACCGCAGGGTGTAAACGTGGTATTGCAGAGCGAGAATGGCCTGCTGGGTATGGGGCCCTTCCCTTTCGAAGGGGAGGAAGATGCCGACCTGATAAATGCAGGTAAGCAAACCATCACCACACTGCCGGGTTCTGCCTTCTTTGATAGCGCCATGAGCTTTGGCATGATACGCGCCGGCAAGGTAGACCTGACTGTATTGGGCGCTATGGAAGTAGCCGACAATGGCGACATAGCTAACTGGAAGATACCCGGCAAAATGGTGAAAGGCATGGGCGGTGCTATGGACCTGGTGGCAGCAGCAAAGAACATCATTGTAGCTATGCAGCATACCAACCCCAAAGGGGAAAGCAAGCTGCTGCCTGCATGTACCCTGCCGCTTACAGGTGTAAAATGCGTGAAGAAAATAGTAACCGACCTGGGTGTGTTTGATGTAACGCCCGATGGTTTCCGTTGTATAGAATATGCACCGGGTATAACCGTAGACGAAATAAAAGCCAAAACAGCCGGCAGATTGACCATAGCCGAAGACGTAAAAGAAATGGTGTTTTAATGCAGCAGATACTTGTTTATCACAACGGCGAATGCAGCAAATGCCAGGCCCTTACAGAGATATTTCAGCAACAGGCAATACCTGTAACCTACAAGTTTTACCTGCATGAACCCTTGACGGTAGAAGAACTGCAGGCATTGCTTGCAAAACTGCAACTACCTGCTACGGGCATCGTACGCACCGGCGAGCCACTCTATGCTACCTTGCTGGATGGCAGGCAGCTTACAGAGCGGGAACTGCTACAGGCCATCGTTGACCATCCTGTTTTACTACAGCGGCCTATAGTGGTGGTCGGCGATAAAGCCGTGATAGCCCGCCCTGCAGAAAATGTACTGAGCTTATTATAAAACCCTCGCAAGAGGGTTTATTTTTTTATTTTCACCATATGAAGCAATGGTTGCATAGCCTTATTGTTATCATCACCTTGTTGTATGGCGGTGATGCTTTTGCCCAGCAAAAGTCTGAAGAGGCGCTGGTAAACAAAATACTCTTCACCCTTGCCCGGCAAGACGATTCCGCTTATGCAGCATTGTTTCCCAAATATGAAGAACTGGTAAAGCTGGCCAATAGCTATACCAGCGACGATGTTATCAGTACAAACCGCATCAATCAGCTACGCAGCAACCTGCAGGCTATGCAGCAGTTCGACCCGGCTTTCAATCCGGAAATCATTGCTGATTTCAAAGCGGTAAATAAAAAAGGCATCGATTCCGGGCTACACTGGCGCGATATGCTACTGGCCCGCTACGAGCTGGAAAAAGCCTATCTGCCCAAAGAACTGATAGGCTTTGAACGGGTAGTACCGTATCGCCTGCGCGGCTATATTTTCGTGCAAGACCTGCTTACCCGCCGTACCTTTTGTGTAACGGTAAAAGACATACATGGATATAACAACGTATGGTATGGCGGCAGGGTTGTGAATGTGCTGGAAGCCGAAACCATAGATGAATATCAGCAAAAGCTGGCAGCCGAAATAAAAGTAGAAAGGGCAAAGCTCACCGCGATGCTGTACCCGGATGATACGGCAGGTGCCGCCTCCGACAGCGCTGCATTACTGGCTGCGGCAGCAGCCAAACAGAAAAAAGCTGCCGTAGATGACGACGAGGAAGAAAAAAAACTGGTAGTAACAGAGGTGGTAGAACGCAAACTATATACCGGCAAGTTTGATAACGAACTGAAGGTAGAACTATATGTACGCGGCCTGCGTGGCAGTTGTGCAGAGCCTGTGTGTGCATGGCAGGCTATCTATAGATTTCAGGATAGCGATGAATACATAAAGCTGGATGTAACCCGTTCGCCCGATGGCAAATTCATTTTTACCGAAGAAGATATAGGCGTAATGGAAGTAGCTATAAAAGCCGGTAAAGTAACCGGCGAGTGGACTTCCTTCAAAGATAAAACGGAATACATCGTAGACCTTACCGAAAAGCAGGAAGTAAAAGGGCGCAAGCTGCTGGAACTGGATACCTGGATTGAAAGCAGTGATAATGATGATTAGTAATTCTCAATCAACCAATACTATACATGTATTGGCAAAACCGTAACTTTTTGAATACATGTATCCTGTACCTTTATTCCTTCGAAGGATAAGTACACATGCAACATCCCAACATAAAAACACTAGGCGAGCTGAAGGCATCGGGCTATGTGCCCAAAACGGTAAAAGAAGAGATACGTGCCAATCTTATAAAGGCTATTCAAAAAAAACAATCCCCTTTCAACGGCATACTGGGCTACGAAGACTCGGTTATTCCTGATGTGGAAAGGGCACTGTTGTCGCGTCACAACATACTATTCCTGGGGCTGCGCGGGCAGGCTAAAACCCGCATGGCGCGCGAAATGGTAAACCTGCTGGATGAGTGGATACCCGTAGTAGCCGGCAGCGAAATAAACGACAGCCCTTTTGCACCCATATCGCTGTATGCACGCGATATAATAGAAAAAGATGGCGATGAAACGCCCATTACCTGGCTGCACCGTAGCGAGCGCTACGGCGAAAAGCTGGCAACGCCCGATGTATCGGTTGCCGACCTGATAGGCGATGTAGACCCTATCAAAGCAGCCAACCTGCGCCTCAGTTTTGCAGATGAACGCGTGATACACTATGGCATCATACCACGTTCGCACAGGGGTATATTCGTGATAAATGAATTGCCCGACCTGCAGGCGCGTATACAGGTATCGCTCTTCAACATACTGCAGGAAGGTGATATACAGATACGCGGCTTCAAGCTGCGCCTGCCGCTCGATATATTGTTTGTGTTCACCGCCAACCCCGAAGACTATACCAATCGCGGCAGCATAGTTACCCCACTGAAAGACCGTATAGAAAGCCAGATAATAACGCACTATCCACGCACTATAGAAATATCGAAAGCCATTACCGAACAAGAGGCCGATGTATTGCCGGAACAATTGCAGAAGGTAGAAATACCCGACATGGCACGGCTGCTGATAGAGCAACTGGCTATGGAAGCGCGCAAAAGCGAATACGTAGACCAGAAGAGTGGTGTATCAGCCAGGCTTACCATCTCTGCTTTCGAAAACCTGGTGAGCACTGCAGAGCGCCGCGCCCTGCGCGATGGTTATGAAAAAACCATGGTACGCATCGCCGATTTCATAGGTGTGATACCCGCCATCACCGGTAAGATAGAACTGGTATACGAGGGCGAACAGGAAGGCGCTATGAATGTGGCTTATCGGCTGCTGGGGCAATCTATCAGGGCTATGTTCACACAATATTTCCCCGATCCGCAATCGTTTAAAAAAGGCCGCACCCCGGAAAGTGCACGGGCTAAATCCAACCCTTATCAAACCATTATAGACTGGTTTGGGCAGGGCAATGATGTAGCACTGCTGCAGGATGAAACAGATGAAGCATACCGAAACAAGCTGTACCGTGTAGATGGGCTATACGGTGCCGTAAAGCAATTTTACCCCAAGGCAGATGAAGCGCAAAGCACCCTGCTGATGGAGTTTTTATTGCATGGCCTGGCAGAGTTCTCACTCATCAGCAAGAAGGGAATAGAGGCCGGTGGCTATGCCTTTGGCGATATACTGAACAGCATGCTCAACATCAACTTTGGTTCAGAGCACGAGGATGATGAAGAAGAGGATTTTTAATCACAGAATTTTATAAAAAATGAATGATCCCATAGCGATGAAAATTCATCGCTATTTTTGTACCCGATTCACATGCACAACTTCACCACAGAAATATTTTATCGCACCGCACGCAGTGGTGGCAAAGGCGGCCAGAATGTAAACAAGGTGGAAACCATGGTAGAGGCCTGGTGGCATATTCAAAACTCGCATGCCTTTACGCCCGAGGAAAAAGAACTGATACAAACCAAGCTTACCAGCCGCATTAATAAAGACGGCTACCTGGTAGTAAAGAGCAGTGAAACCCGCTCTCAACTGGAGAACAAGCATATAGCCCTGCAAAAAATGCAGGAGTTGATAGCACAAAGCCTTATAGTGCCGAAAAAACGCAAGCCCACCAAACCCGGTAAGGCAGCAAAAGAAAAGCGCCTGGAATCCAAGCGCCGTGAATCTTTTAAGAAGCAGATGCGTCGTAGCGACTGGTAATGCTACTGTGCCAGGTGGGCACGTATCATCCAGGCTATCTTTTCGTGTTTCTGCAATATCTCTGTAAGGAAGTCGCCCGTACCCACGTCATCATCTTTATCCTGTACTTTATCTATCGATTCTCGTATGCTGCGGATGATAGACTGGTGGTCGTCCAGCAGTTTTTGCAGCATTTGCGTAGCCGGCAGCTTACCGCCGTTTTCTTCCTGTAGCCTTGTGTTCTGCAAAAACTCGTACATACTGCCGGTAGCATAATGGCCTATGTAGCGAATGCGTTCTGCTATCTCATCTATCCAGTCGGCAAGCAGGTTATACTGCTCTTCAAAAAATTTGTGCAGCACACCAAATTCCAGCCCTTCTACATTCCAGTGAAAGTTGCGGGTCTTTATATATAGTACATGCTCATCGGCCAATAACAGTTGCAGCTCGTTGGCTACATCCTGCCGATGCTCATCGGTGATGCCGATCTTTACATTGTTGTTCTTTGCTTTCGTTGCCATAACAGCTTGTTTTACTTGTGGTTCAATAGATATTCTATTGACCTGGGGTAAAAAAAGTGTTCCAACTGGTGAATTTTATTGGCCAGGGTATCGGCAGTATCGTTTTCCTCTATACGGCATCTGGCTTGTGTTATAATATCGCCGCTATCATATACCTCGTTCACATAGTGTATCGTTATGCCCGATTCACGCTCTTTATTTTCCAGCACAGCATTATGCACATGATGTCCGTACATGCCTTTGCCACCATAGTTGGGCAACAGTGCCGGGTGAATGTTCACAATACGGTCGGGGTAGGCTTCCACCAGTAGTGCAGGTATCTTCCACAGGAAGCCCGCCAGTACTATCAGCGATGGATTGTGTTCTGCCAGTTGTTCCAGCAGCAGCGCTCCTTTTATGGTTTCCCTATCTATTATCAGGAAAGGTATATGCTCCTCCTTTGCTATATCCAGCACACCGGCATCGGCTTTATTCGATACGATAAGCGATACGCGTGCCTGCCCTGTGGTTTTAAAATGATCGATAATAGCGCGGGCATTAGAACCCCTGCCGGAAGCAAAAATGATAATGGAATGCATATGGCCGCAAAGGTAGTAAAGAGTTTACGTTTTGGCATTTATGTATCTTAGCACTATGAGCAATGAGAAGCTGAGACTGGATAAATACCTATGGTCGATACGTGTTTTCAAAACCCGCACACTGGCTACCAATGCCTGCGATGAGGGTAAAGTAAAGTTCAACGGTGCCAATGTAAAACCATCGCGTACGGTGGCTGTGGGCGATGCCTACGAGATACGCACCCCTGCCCGCAAGTGGCTGATAGAAGTAACCGGCCTGCTGCACACCCGCCAAAGCTATGAAGAGGCTATAAAATACTATGTAGATAAAACACCGGAAGAAGAGAAGGTGGATAAGCGCATGACGGAAAGCTTCCATACCGGTAAGCGCCTTAGCAAAACAGGCCGCCCGTCTAAAAAACAACGGCGCGACCTGAATGATTTCCTGGGTTTTGATGAAGAACCCGAAGTATAAATATTAGTAAGCAGAAACGAAGTTGCCTTCTTTCACTATTACCCAGTTATCACCAAAGTCTTCACTGCGAAAGATGCCTTTGCTGGTAGCTGCGTATATATATCTTTTAGAAATGCCGTTTTTGTAGTAATCTTCCTTACCTACTATGGCACGTACTGTCATATTTTGTGTAAGGCCTATGCTGGCAGGCTCAAAGTTGGTTTCACCCAATTTCAGGCGGTAAATACCCTTGCTCGCTGTGCCTATCAGCACCGTTTGGTCAAAAGGTGCGTTAGCGCAATACAATGGCTCACCAGCAGGCAGGCCTGCATAGGCATTCCAGGTAGTACCATCATCCGTGCTGTAAAAAGCTCCGGCCTGGCCGCTGTAATCTACTGCTATTACCGTATTTTCCTTATGCGTCAGGTAGAATAGGCCCGCAGGCAATTTTGTACCGCCCGTAGTTTTTTGCCATTGCTGCCCGGGATCAGAGAGGCGGAATGTTTCTTTATTAAAATTATCCAGTGCTATCAGCTTACCGCTTTTCAGCTCGGTAAAAGAAGTGATTTGTGTGCCCGCCGGTACATTTTCATCGGTTACAGGCCTCCATTTATTCACTTCACCAAAGTCATCATTGTACACCATGCCTTTACCTAAGGCAGATATCACATATACACGCTTGTACCTTGCCCAGTAGTGCATAATGCTCTGTTCAAAACCAAAGCCTACATCTGTATAGGTAGGGTTAGAGTTATTACCGGTAAGGCTGTTTTCTATAATGTGCAGGTTTCTTTGGTAAAACAGGATATTATTACCCGCCGTAATGATAGACGTGGTAGGGATACCACCATTGAATACTACATATTTATAGTTGAAACCCTCGTTTGTATTCAATATAGTTCCTGAGCTGTCGCCAACGTATAATGAGTAAGGTTTTGAAATAACCTGGTTATTATCAATTTCGTTAATCTTCGGTTTGCAGGATTGGAACGTTAGTGCCATCGCTGCCACCACGCCCATGCTATAGATAATGGTACGATTACCCATTGAAAAAATTTTCATCAAGTTTATAAAAAATAGTTAAGAAATCAAAGGTTATATATTAATTCTAAGACAGCAATACCCGGCAGGTGGTTTGTCCTGCCGGGTAATTTCATTTAAATATATAAACATTTATTGCTATTTCAATGCTACAGGTGCATTTGCTGTTTCGTTTTCGTTCATTTTATTGGCAAAGTCCAGCAGTAGCAGCAGGCTGTTTTCTTCCTTGTTTATAAAATTGATGTCCAGGTCGTATTCAAAGGCATCATTTTTAAAATCGCCACCTGTAAATAGTACATCACTTACCAGTGTGCGTGCATTGTGCATCATGGCCGCATCAGCCGGTCTTGCACCTGTCGTATCTACACCCGCCATCATGCTTTTTACATCAAAATAAAGGCCGCTGGCGTGGTCGTATACCTTCCCTGCATTGCCGCTTTTTTTCTGCGCCTTGTAGCTGCCTGCCAAGTAGCCCGCCGCCAGTTCATCTTTGTTCGATAGCACCACGTAGCCTTTGTCTATAATGATGGCCAGTTTGGTACCCATCAGCATAGGTACGACATAGCGGCCATTGCCTACGGGCGCCAGCATCGAATCTTGCCTGGCTACCTGCAATAGCTTATCAAATTTTTCCTGCTTGCCTACTTTCAGTGCAAACACATAATCGGCATCGCTGGTGCTGGTAGTAATAGGTTGCTGCCCCGGGTACAGGCTATCTGCAGGTATAGTTTGCCTCATATTTTTAAAATTGGTAACCGATACCGCCATATCGCCCGATATGGCATCGGCCACATCTTCTATCGTCAGCCCCTTTTGTGCCAGTGGTATGTTCACAAAACCTATCAGTCCCAATTTATCAAGCATTTGCCTGATGCCTTTGGTAGAGATATGGGCCGCTGCCAGCATATTCAGGTTATTACCCGGCAGCCGGTCTATCGTTTCTTTATCGGTATTGCCCTTGCCCATTTCCTTATATACACTCCTCAGCTCTTCCGATGTATAATAGCGCATCTTGCCTGCTATCTTACCCGTTTCAAAGTCTATGCCCATGGCCATAGCAGCATCTTTCCACAGGCTGCCGGCTGCTGCCAGCCCCCCGGCCATGCTACCGGCTTGCTGCATGTTATGAGCCATCAGTGCCTCATAGTTTACCCACAGGCTTATGTCGTGGCCTTCTTCCTGCAGCTTCACAAAGTTTTTATTACCGGTTATGGCATTTTCTTTTGTGGTGCCCAGTACTTTTTCTATTTCCATCGCCATAGTGGCTTCGTCGGGCTTGCGGGGTGCAGGCGGCGTATCCATGCCCATGCTGTCCAGCGCTTCCATATCTTCGGCGCTCAAGTTCATGTTATTTTCCTGCTGCTGGTATACGGTATTCATTACTATCAGCAGGTTATTGGTCCAGCCGGCATATACATCGCTGCCCAGCAAGGCTTCCTTCCTGTCTTTTTGCTGCTTTACCGTTACTTCGGGAAACTGCTTTTTCAAAAAGGCTTCCCATTTACCTGCATCATCCAGCGGTATCACCGCCGTTACTTTATTGCCGCCCATATAGCGGCTATCGGCCTGCACATAGGCATAGTAGGTAGTCATGGTTTCTATACCACTGTTTTCCAGCTCTTTTATCATGCTGCTGTCGTTCATCTTTTGCTGCATGTTTTTCAGCAGCTTGCTGCCCCACAGGGCATTCCAGGCTACTTTTTTGCCCAGTGCTGCAGTGTTGATACCCAATACGGCAGTAGCGGTGGCAGGTATGTGGTCGGCATGTGTTGGTGTCTTCTTACAGGCCGAAAAAAGGGTAACCGCCAGTAATAATAATGTGATGATGTGCGTTCGCATATGTATATGTTGCTATATAAAATTAACGGTAATGGTTTATAAACAAATATCCCGTTCCAGGATAACGTTTCGGAACGGGATACTTATATATCGGGCCACGCCCGGAAATGTTACAAATTAAAACGGCAGGTCATCCACATTTTCAGGAGATGGGTTGAAATAATTGCCGCCACCGCCATTGTTGGGTGCAGGGGCATTATTGTAAGATGGCGCAGGGGCAGCATTATAGTTACCCGCAGGAGCACCGGCACCTGCAGATGCCGCTTCTACACGCCATGCATCCAGGTTGGTAATAAAATTCACACGGCCATCTTTTTCCCACCTGTTACCTTTTATATTAAAGCTCACTTTTATCTGGTCGCCTTCGTTAAACCTGTCAATTATTTCGCATTTGTTTTGTACCAGCTGCATTTTTGCATAGTTGGTATAGGTATTGCCGTTTATCTCTTCGGCCAGTTCCATTACAAATTCACGTTTCTTAAAGCGTTCGCTCACCTGTTGTGTATCATACTTTACCAGCAGCTTACCTGTTACTTCTAAACTCATATTTTAAAATTTAAAAAATTACGATGTTGTATGTGGTTGCAAAGATACTAAGATAGTGAGGGTGCAGAAATAAAAAAAGTGCATCACGTAGATGCACTTTTTAAAATCGGGGATGCCTGTTTGACACCTGTATATATCTTAATTGTTATTGCCAATAAGGTTTGTGGTGATACGGTAGGGATAACGGCGATAACAAAAATAATACTTAATATATATTTCTCTCTCTTATCCCTTCCCGGTTTTGCAGGATGAGCGCAAAGATATAAGATTGAAAATAAGCCATGTGTAGAATAAATTCTATACATCCTTTTGTTTATAATTGATGAAATTCGCGTGCTTTTTCATTTCATCTTTACAGTAAGAAGGGATAATACACTACCATAAACATGCAGCCAAATGTATTGATTGCCGATGACCATAGTATGATACGTAAGGGTATCAAATTGATTTTACAGACAGATTTGGGCGTTGCGGATGTTTCGGAAGCTACAAGTTGTGTAGAGTTGATGTCTGAATTATTAAAGAAAGATTATACACATTTAATACTGGATATCATCCTTTCAGATGGTACTTCGCTGGAAGTAATACCCAACATTAAAAAAATATATCCTGATCTCCATATCATGATATTTTCTATGCTGAACCGTGCTGTGTATGGCGAGGCGCTGAAACAATACCAGATACACCACTACCTGGAAAAAACAAGTACAGAGGCGGAAACCATCACTTTCCTCAGCAATTTCATACAAAACGATCATATCCTCCCTTCTTCCACAAATATTCCGGATAGTCCCGCTAATCCATTCGTAACCCTGTCTGCCCGCGAATTGGAAGTGCTGCACTACCTGCTGAAAGGGCATGGCACCAAAGAAATATCATCGGTGCTCAACCTGCGTATGAACACCGTTTCTACACTTAAAACCCGCATTTTTGAAAAAACAGAAACAAGGAACCTGAAAGACCTGATGCAGTTAGCTACTTTGTACAACGTTAATTACTAACTTCAAAGTCTTGCTGCTACATATACAACCCGACCTGATCTGGTATAAAAGCATATGGTTTTTATCCATCGGTACGCTGGCTATCAGCGTATATATAGCTATTATGCTACATCGCCGTGCCAAACGCCTGGCTACTGACCAGAAAACACTTACGCAACTGGTTGATGAAAAAACCCGGGAAATACGGCAGCAGAATGAAGCGCTGGAAAAAAACAACCGGATAAAGACACGCCTTATTTCCATCATCAGCCACGATATTGTTACCCCCCTTCGTTTTCTGCATATCACCGGCAAAAACATGCTGGAAAATAATGACACTATATCAGATGTGATGCGCGATGAGGTATTGGCAGAAATGGTTACCACTGCCCGCGAGCTGGAATTGCTCACCACCAATATCCTCAACTGGATAAAATACCAGAACGAAAACCGCGCCCTGCTGCGCGAACCCTTCGACCTGCACATTATCATCGGGCAGATATTCGGGCTGGTAAATGGTATGGCGCGTCAAAAAAACATTGTGCTGACCAATGATGTGCCGCAAGGCTTCATTATAGACCAGCATATAGAGCCGCTGAAAATTGTATTGTACAACCTGGTTATAAATGCCCTCAACTTTATGGAACGGGGGCATATCACCATAAATAGCCGCCAGCTACGCAATGGCTTGCTGATAGAAGTAAAGGATGAAGGGCTGGGCATGACCGAGGAACAGATAAATAATATCCTGTCAGACAGGTTTGTGATTTCATCGGCCAATGTAGATGGCAAACGTGGCAACGGGTTGGGCTATCTAATTATAAAGGACCTGCTGAAGCTGTTGAATGGCAGGTTTACCATTAAGAGCGCGCCCAATAAAGGCACCAGTATCAAGCTGTTTTTCCCTGAAGAACAAGGTGTAAGCAAAATAAAAAGTGCCCGGCTCGCGGACACTTTAGCTAATAATGGGAGGCATATGGGGGTCGAACCCACGACCTTTGGAACCACAATCCAACGCTCTAACCAACTGAGCTAATGCCTCCATCTACCCTATTGGGAGGGCAAAGGTAGTGCTTTTAGTAATTTCAGGCAAGTATTTTATACAGAAGATTTACGGGCATATACCCTTCCAACGTATAGACTTTTAACAAATTATCATGGGGGCAACGATTATATTTGCGCACTAATTACCAATTATGATAAAACGTATTGCCCTGCTGGCGCTGTTACTGGTGCCCACTATGATGCAGGCCCAGGAGGTAGAAAAAGGAAGCGAGAAGAAAGCAACCGTACAAAAACCGTCACGCGATTTCCTGATGCTGCAGTTCAACTACGAAGGCTGGGTAAAACCTGATAGCATTAAAACAACCGGCATCGGCCGTGGCTTCAATGCCTATCTCTGCTACGATTTTCCTATTAAAAATTCCAACTTCAGCTTCGCCGCCGGCATTGGTATCGGTACATCCAATATCTACCTCGATGGCCAGCAGATACTGAATACAGATACGGTTTCTTACACCCGCTTTGTAAACGAAACGGTAAACTACAAAAGGTACAAACTGACCACTGCTTACCTCGAAGCACCTTTCGAGTTTCGTGTATATGGCAACAGGGACAACCGCAACAAAGGTTTTAAAGCAGCTGTAGGTATGCGCGTAGGTACCTTGGTTGGCACGCATACCAAAGGCAGGGAAGACGGCACTAAAGTGAATTATAAAAACAACAGCAAAAAGAACCTGGAAACATGGCGCTTTGCAGCTACCGCACGTATAGGCTACGGCAACTTTACGCTGATGGGCACTTATAATCTTACCAACCTGTATAAGGATGGTGAAGGCCCTGCCATCACACCTTATTCAATAGGTATCTGTATCACAGGCTTGTAATAAAACGAACGATATAACAAAAAGCCCCGCAATTGCGGGGCTTTTCTATTTAAAATAAAATACATTTATATATCCTCAATTCCTATGAAACATCTATACATTATTTGTTTGTTTCTACTCGCCGGATGTGTAAATACGGCTGTGGCACAGGCACCGTCCATTATCTGGCAAAACCTGCATGGCGGCTATGGTGTTGATGATGCGCAGGATATCATCCGCACGCCTGATAAAGGTTACCTGGTAACAGGGTCTACTACATCAAACAATCTTTCCGGCTATAAAGGACTTACAGATGCGCTTGTTATAAAACTGGACAGCACCGGCTATTTGCCCGAATGGGTAAAATGTTATGGGGGCAGTAGTAGCGAGTATGCACACGAAGTATTGATGGATGATGGGAAATATATCATCATAGGCGAAACACATTCTACTGACGGGGATGTTACTAACAACAGGGGTGGTACTGATGTGTGGCTATTATGCCTTGATGCTTCGGGAAATATCCTGTGGCAAAAAACCTATGGAGGCAGTGGTATGGAAACAGGGCAAAGCATTGCTAAAACGCCGGATGGCGGATATGTTTTTTGTGGTTATACCAGTTCCACAGATGGTGATGTTTCCGGCAATCATGGCAATACGGATACATGGGTTGTAAAAACAAATAATACAGGTACTATACAGTGGCAAAAATGCTTTGGCGGCACCAACTCTGAAGTAAACAGCAGGATAAAAGTTACATCGGATAGTGGCTATATCCTTTTGGTAAATACCTACTCTGATGATGGAGATATAAGTGGCAATATAGGTAATGGCGATATATGGTTGGCAAAACTGGATAAATCGGGAAGCCTCACGTGGCAAAAATGTATTGGTGGCTCCGCTATGGATTATTCATACAATATAGCAACAACACAAGACAATGGGTTTATTGTAGCAAGTACTTCTGCCTCAAACGACACTAATATATCGGGCAATCATGGCCAGCTCGATAATTTGATAGTGAAACTGGATAGCAGCGGCCATATACAGTGGAAACGCTGTTATGGAGGGGGGCAGGATGATGGCATGCAGGATATACTGCAAACAAAAGATGGCACTTATATCTGCGCAGGCTATACCAATTCCACGGATGGCGATATAATAAGCAAGCACGATACCACAGATTATTGGGTGATGGAACTGGATGCTTCCGGCAATATCCTATGGCAAAAATGTTTAGGTGGCAATAACAGGGATGTGGCTAAATGCCTGACACAGGATGAAACAGGGAACGTGGTAATTGGCGGCATGACCTTATCGCGCGATGGTGATTTAGGCACTGGCATCAATAGCGGCCAGGGAGATGCCTGGATTGTAAAACTGGGCAACCCTACAGCTATCGCCGCCCTGCAATCATCCTTGTGGAAGATATACCCTACCCACACCAATGGCAATGTGTATATAGAAGGTGGCAGCGCTCATGCCCATGTCTATGTATATAACCTTTTAGGACAACCCATCTCCTTTAGCCGGCAGCTTTCAGCGGGTGTTATTATCATAAACATCGGCAACAATACGCCCGGCCAATATTATATACGCATTACTGAAAACGGCCGCTCCCAAACACAAAAACTATTGCTGTACTAATACCACCTTTACACATCATACGTCGTTCCCTCTACCGAAGCCGTTACATGAGGAAACACCAGTTTCGCTTCCTCTACAAAAGGTTCCAGGTCGCGGTATTTCGATGAATAGTGCCCCAACAGCAGCTGCTTTGTATTGGCCATCTTAGCTAGTTCCGCCGCTTGCCGTGCTGTGCTGTGAAACCTTGCCGCAGCTTTCTCTGCATCCTTCTCCAGGTAGGTGCATTCATGGTACACCGTATCAGCACCTTGTATATGCGGCAGAAAGCTATCGGTAAATAAGGTATCTGCACAGTAGGCATATTTCTTAGGTGGCAATCCTTCTGTTGTCACCCATTCATTTTTCACTACGGTGCCATCCTGCTTTTCATAATCCTCTCCTTGCTTCAGGCGGTCGTAGAAGTAGCGGGGTATCTCGTTCTCGCGGCATTTATCAGGCAGTATCTTGCGGCCTCTCGTTTTGCTTTCTATCAAAAAGCCGTGGCAGGGTATCCTATGCTCTACCGGAAAGCAGCTTACTGAAAAGTATTCGTTATCTACCAGCGTTTCTGCCACCCCCGGCGTCAGCGGGTGAAAATGGAAGGGGTAGGTAAGTACCGTTTCAGCTACGCCCTGTATCTGTTCTATAATAGGCCACAGTTCTGGCGGGGCATACAGGTGCAGGGGTGCTACCCTGCCCAGCAGGCTCATACTGTTTATCAATCCCGGCAGCCCAAAGTAGTGGTCGCCATGCATATGGCTGATGAATATATGCTGCATATTGCGCCAGCGTATACCGTAGCGCTGCATTTGTATCTGTGTGGCTTCTCCGCAATCAAGTAATAGTACCTGCCCCCATACCTGCACAGCCTGTGCTGTGGGGTGCCTTCCAAAGGCCGGCAGGGCAGAGTTGTTTCCTAAAATAGTTACTTTCATTCCTGTAGTTCATATAAGGGGCGTTGATACTGTCAGGCTTTAGTCATCTTCTTTAAAAAGGTCGCGTTCCAGTATCTCCATGTTTACAATATCTACGGCTTCCGCCATAGTCGGGGTAATATTCAGTACGGTATCCAGTTCTTCTTTCTTTAATGCCTCCAGCACTTCTTCATTCATGCCGGTAAATACCAACGATTGGCCTGCATTGTAGCAGTTCTCGTGCAATAACGTTAGTTCGTTGAATGACGCATTGTCTGCATCCAGGCAGTTGTGCAGGTCAATTATGAAGTTGGCACTGCCGCTTTGTGTAAGTTCTTCCCACTTTTGGCTGAGGGCTGCTGTCAATTTAGCATCCAGGTGGTTAGAAACCGGGGTCAGCATAATAAAATTCGGTTTGGTATCAATTTTGAATTCCATTATCCAAACGTAGTTGTTTTAGTGTTTGTGCAAGCTGTTAAGTAACAATAAAAATAACATATCTGCGCTACAATTTCTTTCGTATATTTAATTACAGGCGAAAGGGCAGCAAAGTAAAAACTCAATACTGATATAGCAAAACCCAATACTGCGCTACTGTTGACAATATTTAATTTTACTAAAACCAAGGACGGATTTCATGGATTCTAATTTCTCACCAAAAGTAAAAGAGATCATCTCTTACAGCCGCGAGGAAGCTTTGCGCCTGGGAAATGATTTCATAGGCACCGAGCACCTGCTGCTGGGCCTCATTCGCGATGGTGAAGGGTTGGCTGTACGTGTGTTGCAGACCATGCAGGTAGACCTGTTTGATCTGCGTAAAGAACTGGAAGCGGCTATTAAGGACAAAGGCAACAAACCCCTCTCTAACATCAACAGCCTGCCACTTACCAAGCAGGCAGAAAAAGTCATTCGCATCACTGTGCTGGAAGCCAAGGCGCTGAAAAGCCCTACGGTGGAAACAGAGCACCTGATGCTATCCATCCTCAAAAACAAAGAGAATGTAGCCACCCAGATATTGCATCAATACCAGGTTGATTACGAACGCTTTAAGGATGAGTTGGCCATACTGCAGGGCGATGCACCACGTGCAGATTACAACGATCCCGGCGGCTCTGAAGAGTTTGAAGATGATGACGAACGCCGCCAGTTTCAGCAGCAACGCAGGCAGGCCGGCAATTCAAAATCGAAAACACCGGTATTGGACAACTTTGGCCGCGACATCACCAAAATGGCCGAATTGGGGAATCTTGACCCCATCGTAGGCCGCGAGGATGAAATTGAGCGCGTGTCTCAAATACTCTCGCGCCGTAAGAAAAACAACCCGATACTGATAGGCGAACCCGGTGTGGGTAAAACAGCCATCGTAGAAGGCCTGGCGCTACGCATCGTGCAGCGCAAGGTATCGCGCGTATTGTTCGATAAGCGTGTGATAAGCCTCGACCTCGCCGCACTGGTAGCCGGTACCAAATACCGTGGCCAGTTTGAAGAGCGCATGAAGGCTATCATGAACGAGCTGGAAAAGAACCGTGATGTGATCCTCTTTATAGATGAGATACACACCATAGTAGGTGCCGGTGGCGCTTCAGGCTCGCTCGATGCTTCCAACATCTTCAAGCCTGCCCTTGCCCGTGGCGATCTGCAATGCATCGGTGCATCTACACTGGATGAATACCGTATGTATATCGAGAAAGACGGTGCGTTAGACCGCCGTTTCCAGAAGGTAATGGTAGACCCACCAAGCGTGGATGAAACCATCACCATCCTCAACAACATACGTGCTAAGTACGAAGAGTTCCACAATGTTACTTACGACCAGGAAGCCATTGAAGCCTGCGTAAAACTGAGCGACCGCTATATGACCGACCGCCTGCTGCCCGATAAGGCAATAGACGTGATGGACGAAGTAGGCGCCCGCGTACACTTGAAGAACATCAATGTGCCAGAGAACATACTGGAGCTGGAAAAAAAGATAGAAGACATTAAGCAGGAGAAGAATAAGGTGGTGAAAAGCCAGCGTTTTGAAGAAGCCGCAGCACTGCGCGATAAAGAAAAACGCCTGGGTGAAGAACTGGATAAAGCTAAAGCAGACTGGGAAGAAGAGGCGAAGCACAAACGCTTCCCGATACACGAAGAGCATATAGCCGAAGTAATAAGCATGATGACCGGCATACCGGTAATGCGTATGGTGGAAGCTGAAAGCGCCAAGCTGCGCCGCATGGGCGAAGACCTGCAGGGTGCAGTAGTAGGACAGGATGAAGCGATAGCCAAAGTGGTGAAAGCCATTCAGCGCAACCGTGTAGGTCTTAAAGACCCACGCAAGCCAATTGGTTCCTTCATCTTCCTGGGTCCTACCGGTGTAGGTAAAACGGAGCTGGCACGTGCACTGGCACGCTACATGTTCGATAGTGATGATGCACTGATACGCGTGGATATGAGTGAGTATATGGAAAAATTCTCGCTCAGCCGCCTGATAGGTGCGCCTCCGGGATACGTAGGTTATGAAGAAGGTGGACAGCTGACTGAAAAAGTGCGCCGCAAGCCATATAGCGTAGTACTGCTGGATGAAATTGAGAAAGCGCACCCGGATATATTCAATATCCTGTTGCAGGTGCTGGATGACGGGCAGCTTACCGATGGCCTGGGCCGTAAGGTAGACTTTAAGAATACGCTCATCATCATGACATCAAACATCGGTGTGCGTCAGCTGAAAGATTTTGGTGCAGGTGTAGGTTTTGCTACCGCTACCAAAGTGGAAAATGCAGACGAGCTGAGCAAAGGTGTGATAGAAAAAGCGTTGAAGCGTACCTTCTCGCCTGAGTTCCTCAACCGTATTGATGATGTGATCATCTTCAATTCACTGGATGAGAATCATATCGGCCAAATCATCGACATCATTATGAAAGATGTGATGAAACGCCTGAACAACCTGGGCTTCTCGCTGGAACTTACTACCGAGGCGAAGAAATTCATAGCTGAAAAAGGCTACGACCAGCAGTTTGGTGCACGTCCGCTGCACAGGGCCATACAGAAATACCTGGAAGACCCGCTTGCAGAAGAAATGCTGAACCACCGTATAAAAGAAGGTGATACTGTGAAAGCCGATTATAGTGAAGAAGAGAAAAAGATCATCTTCAATATAGACCATCCTGCAAAAAAGGAAGAGTCTAAACCGGCAGCTGAATAATTTTCTCAGATGTTTTGAAATATAAAAGCGGGCGATATCTATTTATCGCCCGCTTTCTTTTATATTGCCCATGTGCAACGATACATCGACCCTAAAGAAGGCTTACCGCTTATCCCTTTGACTGAAACTGAAAAGGAGCATCTTGAAACAATATATTATTCACGCAGAAGAATATTTGCAATCGTCTTCTCTATCATATTTGCATGGGGATTCATCGGCATTTTTTCAACAACAGGTGAAAAGATGAAGCACTTATACAAGCGCACCAGGAATGGTCAGCTTGTAAAAAATGAAAGCTATGATTACGAAATTTTCGGCCATGACCTTACCGATACAGAAACATATTGGCTGGTCAGGATACCTGTCCTTATTCCGGCTATTATTGCCGGTGGCATTTTATTTAAAAAGCGTATCTATTCCTATAAACGTGATTTAGACTTGGGTCAAAAGGAAGTAGTCACTTACACCATCATTCGCAAATCGTATTTTGAAACAACCGGGCAATACTACTTTAGTTTCGATAACCCCAATTATATGCATTATGAAGTGGATGCCCCATTGTATCATTCCATGAATGAAGGCGATAGCATCTCTATTTACAGGGGCAAGTATTCAAAGCATGTTTTTGAAAAAGATGCACGTTTTACCTTAATGTAAAAGCGGGCGATGTGATATCGCCCGCTTTCTTTATCCTTCAAATGCTTTTTCTAACGCTGCGATGTCCAGCTTCCGCATCTGCCTTAGTGCCGTAGCAACGCTTTGCACTTTCTGAGGATCTTTGTCACCCATCATACGGCCCAGTGCAGTAGGCACTACCTGCCACGAGAGGCCAAATTTATCTTGCAGCCAGCCGCACATATCTTCCCTGCCACCACCTTCTAGTAATTTGGACCAATAATAGTCTATCTCTTCCTGCGTATCGCAGCTGATGAAAAAAGATATAGCCGGTGTGAATTTAAACTGCGGCCCGCCATTCAATGCATAGAAGGCTTGTCCCTCTATTTCAAATGTGCCAGAAAATACCTGGTCGCCCATTTTGTTGATGCTGTGAACGGTTACATTTTTGAATACCGATTGATAGAACGAAATGGCATCCTGTAGGTTATTGTCAAACCAAAGGAATGGTGTGATCTTTTGCATAGCTTTTGTTTTTAGTGATGTTATTTGTTTTAAAGTTTACAATACAAAAGTAACAGCACATAATAGGGCACATCGCGTGTAAGTGCGACAAAAACGGGTGTGTTTATGACACGTAGTAGGGATTAGTTCCTTGCATTAACCTGCCTTGTAAACAGCAGCAGGTAGGCAATGACGAATAGTATAGAAGTAGCGGCCGATGCCAGTATCTTCAGCAGCAGGTAGCCTATATTGCCTACGCTCCATATCTCTATGGTGAAGTACACAATATGGTGCAGCAGTATCAGGAAAGAGCTATATACCAGGAAGGGCACCCAACCCATATTCTTCACCCCAGGGCTTTGGTTAGGATATTCTGAAAGGTGTTTCGGCAGCAAGGCATGCAGCACATTGGTGCGCAGGTATGCTATCAGCACGGTAGCACAGGCATGCACACCGGCCGTGTTCATAAACGAGTCTACAGTAAGGCCCAGCACAAAACCCAATGCCAGCAGCAGCCATACCGGTGTTTCAAAAGGCAGCAATAATATAAAGAGCGGGTATATCAGCGGTACAAATACCGGGAAACCTGCAGGCGCGCTCCACCAGCGCAGGCTTATTTCATCCAGCACCAATACCTGTAGGGCTACTATCAGGCAAAAACGCAGAAAGTTTCTCAGGTATATGCTCATTACTTCGCTTTTATTGAATCTTCTAATTGCATACGCTCCGGCATCATCTTGTTCTCCACTACATATACATACTGCATATTGCGGAAGTTGGTGCTGGGGCGCAGGTATAATAGCTGCAGGTTATTTTTCTTCAGGTAGGCTACTTTAAATATCCTGCCTATCAGTATGTTTTGCGGGAAGAAGGAATAGCTGGTTGTAAATACAGAATCTCCTTTCTTCACTTTTATTTGTTGCGGCACATCTTTCAGCACCAGCACATCGGCCTTTTCACCATCCCACTCTATGTAGCCGGTAGTGCCGTCTTTCAGTTTCGCACTTACTTTTTGTTTTACGCTCAGCACACTCAGCACACTGGCAAAGTGTTTCGATACATGCTCTACACGGCCCACAATGCCACTGCCCGATATCACGGCCATGTTCTTGGTAATGCCATCATCGGTACCACGGTTAATGGTGATGTAATTGTTGGCAGAACTTACAGAGTTGTTTATCACCTTCGCGGTATGGTAGGTATAGTCTGCATACTGCACCAGTTTCACATTGGTGTCTTTGCTGGGTATCGCTATGCGCACACTGCTATCGGCTAGTGTGTCATAGGTCTCTGTTTTTTGCGATAGCATCAGGCGCAGGCGTGCATTTTCATTCAGCAGGCTATCATTCATACGCTTCAGGCCGAAGTAGTATTTCACATCACTCTGCTTTTGGTATAGCAAGCCTATGGCTGTGTTGGCAGAGCTCATTATATCATTGCCCTGCATCGTATTCGTGCGCGCTATCAGCACAATGCATATGATCTCTAATACCAGGAACAGTATCAGGTTGAAAAACCTTCGTATGAAGAGGATGAAATTGCGCACGTATCTATATTACTATTAGCAATTGGGAATTAAGAATCCGTAAAGCGAAACATGTATCAAATTACAAACTCCTAATTCCCAATGCCGGAAAAAATAAATATTACTTCATTAAGAAAGGCTGCATCTTAGAGATGTTCTTCAGTGCCATACCCGTACCGCGTACTACTGCGCGCAGCGGGTCTTCAGCTACATGTACAGGCAGCTTTATCTTGTGCGATATGCGCTTGTCCAGGCCACGCAGCAAGGCACCGCCACCGGTCAGGTACAGGCCACGGCGATAGATATCGGCAGCCAGTTCAGGCGGTGTGCTTTCCAGTGCTTTCAATATCGCTTCTTCTATTTTGAAGATAGATTTATCCAGTGCTTCCGCTACTTCCTGGTACGATACCATGATTTGTTTAGGTATGCCGGTTACCAGGTCACGGCCATTCACAGCTATATCATCCGGTGGCGTATCCAGCTCTTTCAGTGCGCTACCTACTTGTATCTTTATTTGCTCTGCAGTACGCTCACCTATCATCAGGCTATGGTAGCGGCGCATGGCTTCCATAATATCGCCGGTAAATTCATCACCTGCTATACGTATAGACTGGTCGCATACAATACCGGCCAGTGCTATTACAGATATACCGGTAGTACCACCGCCTATATCTATTATCATGTTGCCCGTTGGCTCTTCTACATCTATACCTATACCCAGTGCTGCAGCCATAGGCTCGTGTATCATATACACTTCTTTAGCACCTGCCTGCTCTGCACTATCGCGCACCGCACGCTTCTCTACTTCAGTAATGCTCGATGGTATGCATATTACCATCTTCCAGCTTGGCGGGAACAATGGCTTTTTAGGATACACCATTTTTATCATCTCGCGCAGCATACCTTCAGCGGCGTTAAAGTCGGCTATCACACCATCCTTCAGCGGGCGTATCGTCTTCAGGTTTTCGTGGGTCTTCTCGTGCATCATCATTGCCTTCTTACCCACGGCGGTTATCTTATTACTAATGCGGTCTATGGCAACGATAGAGGGCTCGTCTACCACTACCTGGTCGTTATGTATAATAAGGGTATTGGCTGTACCCAGGTCAATGGCTATCTCTTGAGTTAAAAAACTGAACAAACCCATAATTACTCGTTTCGGCTGATTTTTTGATAAAATATTGGCAAAGTTGCGAAAAATTACCCCGATTTACCCGAAAAATGCAAAATTTTCGCACAATAGGTAAAGATAAATTAATTGTAACCGAAAGTTGAAATAATACAATTACTAATATGAAATAGCAATAACATATACATTTTAATCACTTCATAATAATGCCTGTAAATTTTTAGCACGGTATTTGTTTTTTCACCCTCATATCTGTTATTCCATAACACTTAAAAACGCACCACTTTATGACTAAAAGACCCGTAGCATGGGTGCTCCTGCCTGTGTTGCTTGTTGCACTCGCATCTTGCGACCCCTTCGGCAGGCACGGCCGCGACCCCGAGCCTGTACCCGAATCGCCCAAAGAGGTAGACGGCTGGGCTCCTGTATATAATAAAGACGAGGCTAACAAACAGATAAAATCAATGGAACCCCGCACTATAGACAAGGGCGGCAAAATATATGTAAAGGGCGATACCCTCTACCAGGTAGAATCGGGCAAGGGCATACATGTGATTGTGTTAAAACAACCTTCCAATCCGCAGAAGGTGGCTTTCATCAATGTGCTGGGCGCGCAGGAAATAGCCATCAAAGACAATATGATGTATGTGAACAACATGAACGACCTGGTAGTGCTGGATATAACAGATGTACGCGCGGTGAAAATAGCCGACCGCATTACTTCCGTATTTCATCTGGTAGACCCCGCACACCCGCCGGGCACAGGTTATTACGAGTGTGTAGATGCTTCTAAAGGCGAGGTAGTAGGCTGGGAACAAAAGACGTTAAGCTATCCTAAATGCAGAAACTAACCCCTGAACCTTAAAAGCAAGAAACATGAAAAAGATAGTATATTTGCTCATATTCTTTTCTACGGTTTTCGCCGCCTGCGATAAAGCAGACAGTGGTACTACCAGCAAAACAACCGGCACTGATGGCAATACCGGCCAGGGTGGCTCTCTGGCGCGCTTCACTACGGCTATGGACCACCTGTATGTGGTAGATGACCGTAAGCTGTACACCTACAGCCTGGCCAATTCAGCCAATCCGCAGTTGAAAGGCAATATAGATGTAGGTTTCAGTATCGAAACTATTTTCAGTTACAAGGATAAGCTCTTCATAGGTTCCGGCACAGCTATGTATGTCTATTCGCTGGCCAATCCCGCACAGCCCGCCAAGCTGGGACAAGCCACACACGTACGCGCCTGCGACCCTGTGGTAGCCAACGATTCGCTGGCCTATGTTACCGTGCGTAGCGGCAGCCGTTGCGGTGGCAATGTCAGCGCACTGATAGTGTACGATGTGAAGTATGTAACACAGCCCATAGAGCGCAATCGTGTTATTATGGAAAGCCCCTGGGGCCTCGGCATCAACGGCAACCGCCTGTATGTATGCAATGGCAACAATGGGCTGAATGTATATGATATTACAGACCCCATACGCCCGGTACTTAAAAAGCAGCTTTCCGGCAATACGTTTTATGATGTCATCATACTGGATAATATGATGATAGCCATGATAGAAGGCGGCACCGCCATCTTCGAGCTGAAGGCCAACGATGAGATAACCCTCGCAGCCCGTATTACAAACTAATATTTCTTAGGTTGAATAATAATAGGAAACGCCCTGTTCTCAGGGCGTTTTTTATTGCACTTTTTGCATTACTTTTGCACCTCGGGCGTTGAGCCCGATTTTTGTATCGGTCCATCGCATTCCTTTTTTCTATTATTCATTTAGTAAGATGCCATTAGATACTTCCATAAAAAGCGTACTGATTATAGGTTCGGGCCCCATTATCATCGGCCAGGCCTGCGAATTTGACTACTCCGGCTCGCAAGCTGCGCGCAGCATTCGCGAAGAGGGTATTGAGGTGATACTCATCAATTCGAACCCCGCCACGGTTATGACCGATTCTATCGTAGCAGATAAGGTATACCTGTGGCCGCTGACGGTAGAAAGCATTGAAAAGATATTGCAGCTGCATAAGATAGATGCGGTACTGCCAACCATGGGCGGACAAACGGCCCTGAACCTGGCCATGGAAGCCGAGGAAATAGGCCTGTGGAAAGAGTACAATGTGCGCATGATAGGCGTAGATACCAAAGCCATCGATAAAGCAGAAGACCGCGAGTTGTTCCGCCAGTGGATGATAGAAATGGGCATCCCCGTAGCACCTGCCCGCACAGCCAATTCGCTGCTGGAAGGTAAAGAGTTTGCACAGGAAATAGGTGTGCCGCTGGTGATACGCCCTTCCTTCACGCTGGGTGGCACGGGTGGTGGCCTGGTATTTCATAAAGAAGACCTGGATGCCGCCCTGGAAAGGGGCCTCACCGCATCTCCCATACACGAGGTGCTGGTAGAGAAAGCCGTAATGGGCTGGAAAGAATTTGAGCTGGAACTGCTGCGCGATGCCAACGATAACGTGGTGATTATCTGTACGGTAGAAAACTTCGACCCGATGGGCATCCACACAGGCGATAGCATCACCGTGGCACCTGCCATGACGCTGAGCGATACGGCCTTCCAGCTGATGCGCAACACCGCTATACGTATGATGCGCGCACTGGGCAACTTTGCCGGTGGCTGCAACGTACAGTTCGCCCTCAATCCTGAAACTGAAGAAATAATAGTAGTAGAGATCAACCCGCGTGTAAGCCGCTCTTCGGCGCTGGCTTCTAAAGCTACAGGTTATCCTATCGCTAAAATAGCAGCCAAGCTGGCCATCGGTTACAACCTGGATGAGCTGAAGAACCAGATCACCCAGACCACATCGGCCTACTTCGAGCCTGCGCTCGATTATGTCATCGTTAAGATGCCACGCTGGAACTTCGATAAGTTCAAGGGTGCCGATGATACACTGGGCTTCCAGATGAAATCGGTAGGTGAGGTAATGGCCATCGGCCGCACCTTCCCAGAAGCGCTGCAAAAAGCCTGTCAGAGCCTGGAAAACAATGCTACCGGCCTGTCTTTCATCAGCGCACAACGCCTGCGCCCTGAAGAGCTGCTGGAATCGCTGAAGCGCCCTACCTGGGACCGTATCTTCCGCATTAAGGAAGCCATAGCAGCGGGCGTATCCATCAAAACCATCCGCGAACTGACGCACATAGACCGCTGGTTCCTGTACCAGATACAAGACATCGTAAACCTGGAAAAGAAGATCAGCGAAATAAACCACCTGAGCAAAATGCCGGTAGACCTGCTGCGCGAAGCCAAAGTAATGGGCTTCAGCGATGAGCAGATAGCCGAACTGGTAAAAGATTGCACACCCGATGAGGTATATGAATACCGCAAGCAGGCAGGCATCACACGTGTATACAAAATGGTAGATACCTGCAGTGCAGAGTTTGAAGCCAAGACACCATACTTCTACAGCACCTTCCTCTAATAGATGGAGCCTGTAAAAAAGAGACCGGCATTCTGGAGTAATGTGAAAGCATTGTTCTTCGGCTTGCTGGTCTCTCTGTTTTTGATAGAGCTGATACTACGCATCTTCCACCCCTTTCCTTTCCGCGTAAAGCATGGCAAGATCATACTACCGGCCAACCAGCAGGTAGTACACAAGAATCCCGAAAGTAATAAGCTGGAACGCGAGATACACTATTCTCGCAATTCGCTGGGACTGCGTGGCGATGAACTGCCAAAGAGCGGCCGGTGGATAAAGATCATTACCATAGGTGGCAGCACTACGGAGTGTGCTTACAATAGCGATAGCCTTACCTGGCCGGAACTGCTAAAGGCCGACCTGCGCCAAACGGTAGCCCCCAACATATGGATGAACAATGCAGGCCTTGATGGTACTTCTACTTTCGGCCACATCATCCTGCTGCGCGATCACATCGTAAGCCTGAAGCCCGACTATGTAATATTCCTCACCGGGGTGAATGATATGGAAGAGAAAGCCATGGGCGGTTTCGATACCTATCATAGCGATGAGCTGGATACCCGCAGCACCAAAGACATGCTGCGCTCGCTGGTGAAGAAAACCGAGATAGGCTCGCTGGTAGAAAACATATACCGCTACCGCATAGCCCGCAAAAAAGGCCTCGTACACCGCGAGATCGACTATACCAAAGAGAAACAACTGCAGATAGACGAACCCACCATACAGCGCGAAGTAGCTGCACAGGCACCGTACCTTGCTGCCTATCGCAAGCGCATCCTTACGCTCGATTCTATT
>DASWWE010000012.1:0-4353 GCA_036406055.1 Flavipsychrobacter sp.
TTTTACTGCTCCGGTTGCATAGCTGCTATCTTTCGTTTTATCTCTGCACGTTCGGGAGCTGTCTTTGCCAGTTGTAATGCTTTATCGAGATAAAATATTGCTTTGCCTTTATCTTCATGACGGTATAATTCGCCCAGCAGCAGAAAGTAGAAGAGGCTATTATGTGGCTCTAATGCCTGTACGGCAGGTATTGCAGCTTCATGCCCTTCTAACTTGTAAAGCGCATATATCCTGCTCAAAGCCACACCCGGTGAATAGTTAACCTCCAGCAGTCTATTGTATGTATGAAATATATCTGCCCATTTTTCAGGACTGTCTTCTTTTACACAATGCCAGTAGCCTATCCTTGCTTCCAGGTGGTAAGATGTGATCTCATTTCCTTCTGTAGCTTTCAGCATAAAGTACTTACCCCGGTTTATCAGTTCTTTATCCCATAGCGTTTCATCCTGTTCATCATACAATACCAATCTGTCATCATCACGCAGGCGTGCATCGAACCGCGATGCATGAAAACACATCAGTGCCAGTAGCGCATTGGTTTTTGGGAGATCTGTCTTATCATATTCGGTAAGCATAAGTGCCAGGCGCATGGCTTCCAGGCACAAGTCTTTACGCAGTACCTCATTCTGCGTTTTGGAATAATAACCTTCGCTGAATAACAGATATATGATGTGTAGTACCGTATCTATACGTTGTGCTATTTCATCGGAAGGGGGTAATTCCATACGGATATTTTCCGTGCGCAGCTTTTCCTTTGCCCTGAAAAGCCTTTTATTGATGGTTTCTTTATTGCTAAAGAAGGCTTCCGCAATTTCATCTATACCAAAACCGCAAAGGATGCGTAGCGCAAGTCCTATCTGTGCCTCACTGGCTATGGCAGGATTGCATACTGCAAACATCATTTGCAATTGGCTATCCTTAATATTGCCGGGAGAGAAATCAAGTACGGCTTCTTCATAATGCTGTTGACTACTCTTTATATACGGCAATACTTTTTGCTCCAATATTTTATTCCTGCGAAAATGCGAAAGTGTTTTTTGTTTGGCCACTGTATACAGCCATGCTACAGGGTTTTGTGGTATGCCTTTAAAGCTCCAGCTTTCGGCAGCCGTAAGGAAGGTTTCGCTCACAATATCTTCGGCCGTTTCAATATGCTGCAGCCCAAATTGGCGGCTGATAACTGCTACCATTTTAGCAAACTCCTGCTGAAACAACTGCTTTAAAGATATGTTAGCGTCTTCCATAAAAAATGAGAACCCATTGTGTGGCAATGGGTTCGGGTGTTTTGTTATTGTTCTAATATCGGCCTTATTTCTACACTGCCACCTTCTTCCAGCACAGGGCAGCCATGTGCCAGCGTGGTGGCTTCTTCCAGGTCTTTTGCCTTCACCATTATCAGGCCACCCAAGCGTTCTTTTATTTCTACAAACGGACCATCTGTTATCACACCACCTGCTTTCAATACCTTACCTTCCTGAGTTAGGCGCAGCGGTTTCCCATCAAAGTGGCCTTGAGCGGCCAACCGGCCTATCCAATCTTGCCATTTTTTTATCAGGGCTTCCATCTCGGCAGGTGAAATATTGCTGTTGTCAAGGTTGGGCTTGCGAAATAATAATGCAAAATCTTTCATTGCTTTATCTTTTTAAGATGAATAAATATAAGAATAATGATGTGAGGGATTATGCATGCACAGCAAACTGGCCCGGCTGGTATGTGCCGGCATGCGTACGAAATGCAATATTGATACGGTTGTAACTATTGATAGCTATAGTAGCAATAGTAAGGTCAATGATCTCCTGTTCTGAAAATTCACCTGACACTTCATTATACACTTCATCAGGCACCTGGTTGCCGTTTAGTTCTGTTACAGCCTCGGCCCATGCCAGTGCTGCACGTTCTCGATTGGTATATATCGGAGCTTCACGCCATGCAGCGATCATATGCAAGCGTTGTTCGCTTTCGCCCGCAGCACGCAAGTCTTTTGAATGCATATCCAGGCAGTAGGCGCAGCCGTTTATCTGTGATACCCTGAAATACATAAGATGCAGCAGCGATTGTTCTATACTTGATTTAGCTAAATAGCTACCGAAGCCATATAATGCTTTTACTGCGTTGCCACCTTTTTCGAAAACATTGATCCTTGGTTCCATTTTCTGTGTTTTTAATTGTTATAAATGTTATTCAGGTTAATGACGCCTGAACGAACAGAAATTGGACAAGGGAGCAGAAGAATTTAAAAAAAGTTTTTGGCAACTCTTATAATACCAGGTCGGCATGCAGTTTTTCCAATGCTCTAACCGGGTCGGAACACAGTCCGGGATGCACTTTGGAAGTTTGGAGTATGGTGCTGCGTGTGGCAGTAAGCCACCTGAAGCGGCTGGCAGTATCCAGCCGGGCAATAGGGCCGCCATCTGCATGGCCGGTAGCAATGCGGTCGAAAGCCTGTAAATATTGTTTTAGTTGTGCTACATCTGCCTTCTCATCCAGGCACAGCAGTTTCTTTTCATCCAGTTGGCAACGGGTTTGCAGAAAGTTGAGCCTTTTGCAAAACAATACAATGCCTACATTTATGAATTCCTCACGCTCTACACGTGGCACTGCACGTATCACGGCATACTCAAATAGCTGATTCTCTTGCATGTATTGCTTCTTTTACAAAGATAGAAGAATGCGCCACGCGGCGTATGAGAAACTGCGTATAGACCTCGCGTACCTCAGACGGGCTGACACCTTCGGCATGGTGCGCCATCCATTCATCGGGTACTACAGATACAATAGCCTTTATTCGTTCAGGAGTAAGGATAGCAATAAATGCTTTGTCTACGTCCTCCAGTTCGGCTGCCTGTGGTAGCAGCACATGGTCTTTTATTTGCGAGAAGGGACGGATGGATTGTTCTTCCCAATTGCCCCAAGAGTGATGGAAGTAGAGAGAAGCACCATGGTCTATCAGCCATAGTTCATTTCGCCACATCAGCATATTGGTATTGCGGGCCGTTCTGTCAACATTGGTTAGCAATGCATCGAGCCACACGATTTCAGAGGCTAACCTGCTGTTTACTTTAGTAACTGCAGGGTCGTATGTAATAGCGGCTGATAAATAATGCAACGCGAGATTTAAACCCACGCTGGCTTTCAGCAGGTCTTGTATTTCTTCATCGGGCTCTGTTCGGCCAAAGGCAGTATCCAGATTTGCGAAAACAATTTCAGGCACTTTCATGCCCAATGCACGGGCTATCTCTCCGCCTATCAGTTCTGCTATCAGTGCTTTTACTCCCTGGCCCGCACCACGGAATTTCAGTACATAAGAAAATCCGTCGTTGGCTTCGGCAATGGCGGGCAGCGAGCCCCCCTCGCGCAGTGGGGTTATGTAGCGTACTACCTCTACGCTTCTTATATCGGGCTGCAATACTTCTGTCTTCATTAAAAGTAATTCCGGTGCTAAAGCTAAGGATATAGCGGCAATAAAAAAGGGCCCCGCAGAGGGCCCTTTTTTATTAAAGTAATTATTGATTATTGTTTAGTAAACTGTACTGTCTGGTTGATGCCTTCTGTAGTGTTTACTACTTGCAACATATAGCTACCTGCTGCCAGGTGGTTCAGTTCAACAATAGCTGTATTCTGACCATTGATATTCAATGTGCCGTTGTAAACCAGCTTACCCATTTTATCCATTACACGAACTTCTGTTGCGCCTTTCAATGCTTTATCGAAACGAACATTCAGTTGTGAACCTGAAAGTGGGTTCGGGAATATATTCATGATAAGCTGGCCGTTTTTAGCCACATTGCTTACAGAAAGTGCAGGGTCAACTATCAGTGTTGCAGGCTTACTTGTAGTAGCTGCATCGCAGATGCCTGCTATAACACAACGGTATTGGTAGTTGGTCATTTCGAAATACACAGGTTGTACGGTCAATACATTTGTATGTACACCGGCATAGTTCGCGTTTTCAACCAGGTTGCGGAAGCCTACGCCATCATTTCTGTTTTCCTGCCATTGGTAGCTTGTGCCACTTGGGTCAACTGTGAATGTAGCAGTGCTAAAGTATGCAGTAGTAAGCTGCGATGGTGTAGTAGGAGGCGCTGCATTTACTACCAGCGGAATATCTGCAGTGTAGTATGGCAGGTTACAAACTGAAGTTTCATAAGCTTTGCAACGGTAGATAGCGCCATCCAGTGTTGCCGGTATGTTTGCTATCGTCAAAATATCTGTATTTGCACCGGAGTATGGTGGAATATTCAGTATGTCGGCATAGTTGCCAGATGCATCTTTAATCTGCCATTGATAATACAGGCTAACACCTGCAACTGTAGCTTTCAGTTTTGTAGTGCTTCCTTCGCATGCAGTATCTGT
>DASWWE010000013.1:0-2729 GCA_036406055.1 Flavipsychrobacter sp.
CCTGATGACATCTGTACTGATAACGCCTGATGGTAAAACTATGGAAGCTGAAGCTGCCCACGGTACCGTAACACGCCACTACCGCGAGCATCAAAAGGGCAACCCTACTTCTACCAACCCAATCGCCTCTATCTTCGCATGGACACGTGGCCTTGCTTTCCGTGGCAAACTGGATAACAACCAGCCACTGATAGATTTCTGTAATGCACTGGAAGCAGTATGCATAGAAACCGTAGAAAGCGGCAAAATGACCAAAGACCTGGCGGTATGCGTACATGGCAATAAAGTGAGCCATGGCGAACATTATTTGTATACAGAAGAGTTCCTGGATGCTTTAGATGAAAACCTGAAGAAAAAACTGGGCAAATAAGTTACTCATTTACAATATCTAAAGGCCGGTCTCATACCGGCCTTTTTTGTTATAAGTGCATTCGATAAAATGCCTGTAAAAAAGTTAACTTTGCCGCTCACTTATTTAATTTATTATATTATAAACGACGGGTATAACTGTATACCCGCCCATCGTGACCCCCATTTATGAATATATTTTTAACAGGAGCAACAGGATTAGTAGGCGGAGAATTGTTGGTAACCCTTTCAAAACGCAGTGAGGTAAAGAAGATATACTGTCTCCTCCGCTCTCAGAATGTAGAGCAAGCCACCGAGCGTTTAAAGAAAGTATTCTCCCTGCATGGTGATGTATATAATGAAGAACAAATAATACCCGTATTAGGAAATTTGTTTGATCACAACCTTACCGAAGCGCTGAAGAATAATAAGCAGTTGGAAGATGTGGATGTAGTGATGCATTCGGCAGCCAACACATCTTTTTCGCGCTTTAATGACGAACAGGTAGAAAAAGCCAATATCGGCGGGCTTACTAAAATATTGCTGTGGGCGCAACAGCTACCCCATCTGCAAACTTTTCTATACATCGGCACTGCAACTATTTGCGGTAAAGATGTTACCCACCGCGTGGTGTACGAGGATGAGTCGCCCAACCTGGAGGCCACGCACCTTGTAAAATATACTTACACTAAAATGAAAGGCGAACTCATTATACGCGAGCACCTGCCTGAAGATAAGATCCTGATAGCGCGCCCGTCCATCATCATGGGCGATAGCCGCCCTATCATGCCACGCTCCCCCGTTATACTATGGGCCATGGCTACTATCAATCACTTGCGCCTGATACCGGTGAACGAGCATTCACAGCTCGACATCATACCGGTAAACTATGCTGCCGATGCCATCGTGGCCCTGCTTTTTGCTAAGCGCAACCACACGGTTTACCATATATCTGCGGGCGAAGCAGGTGCTACTACAGCACTTAGGCTTTCCAAAATGCTGTCATCATACTTTGATGATATGCCGCCGTTCAATTTCATCAACAAATCCATGCTGAACCAGGTAAAGCATTGGACCAAAGACAGACTGGCACCGGAAAGCGAACTGTATACATATAAGAACTACCTGGACTATTGGCACGAAACCTTTGAAGATAAAGGCAAGTTAAGACTACTCTTCACAGGCCTTGATCCTTACCTGGGCTTTATGGAACTGGGCCATGTGTTTGATAACACTCGCCTGCTGGAAGATGTGGGCATAGAAAACTCTGAACCTGCAGATGTGTACATGGAAAAATCGATGGCCTTTGTAGAAAAAATAGACATACTGGAAGGGGCCATAGACCCATAATGATACTAAAGGCTAAACTCCGGTTTAGCCTTTTACTTTTTTATAAGCGGCTGTATGGCGGTTACATTACATGTTATAAAACACTAACTTCGCTTGCGCTAAGCATGTTTACCTTTTACATTTTATATTGATCATGGGCTTATTCGATAAACTCTTTAAGCGAAATAAAGAACAGCAGGAACAAAAAGAGGCACTGGACGAAGGTCTAAAAAAAACCAAAGACAGCTTTTTTTCCAAGATAACCAAAGCCATTGCCGGTAAGGATAAGGTAGATGAAGAAGTACTGGACCAGGTAGAAGATGCCCTGGTAGGTGCTGATGTGGGTATAGATACCACCGTAGCCATCATCAAGCGTATAGAAGAGCGCGTAGCTAAAGATAAATACCTGGGCACGTCTGAACTCAACCGCATATTGCAGGAAGAGATCATGGGTATGCTTACCGAAGCTCCTTCTCACGAATTCGAAACATTTGATATTCCTCCCGGCAAGAAACCATATGTAATGCTGGTAGTAGGCGTGAATGGTGTAGGTAAAACCACCACCATAGGAAAGCTGGCATACAACTTTAAGCGCAATGGCAAAAAGGTAGTACTGGGTGCGGCCGATACCTTCCGCGCTGCGGCTGTAGACCAATTGACCATATGGAGCGAACGCACGGGTGTAGATATTGTAAAGAAAGAAATGGGCAGCGACCCTGGCTCTGTTGCTTTCGATGCCGTACAAAGCGGTATAGCTAAAGATGCCGATGTGGTTATCATAGACACTGCAGGCCGCCTGCACAACAAAGCCTACCTGATGGATGAGCTGGGCAAGATACGCCGTGTAGTAGGTAAGAAAATGGCTGATGCACCGCATGAAGTACTACTGGTACTGGATGGCAGCACAGGGCAAAACGCACTGGAACAAGCCAAACAATTCACCGCAGCTACAGATGTTACATCGCTGGCCATCACCAAGCTGGATGGCACGGCTAAAGGTGGTGTGGTATTAGCCATTGCCAACCAGTTTAAGATACCTGTAAAATATATAG
>DASWWE010000014.1:0-2738 GCA_036406055.1 Flavipsychrobacter sp.
GCTAAGGTGCATGTATTGCCCAGCTATTTTGAAACGACCGGCCTGTCATCGCTGGAGGCTGCTGTGATGGGCTGCAACATAGTAGTGACTGACAGAGGCGATACGCGCGATTATTTTAAAAACGATGCATGGTATTGCGAACCTGAAGATCCTGCATCTATAAGGCAAGCTGTGGAGGAGGCTTACGATGCACCGTATAATGAAGCATTCAGGCAGCGTATATTGCAGGAGTTTACCTGGAAGCGCGCTGCGGAAGAAACTTTGAAAGCATATATGGATGTTTTAAAAGTTTAATGTTCTTTTGCAGTTCGAAAAGTATGAAGCGCTCGCTGAAGATAGGCATATTAGGTACCAGGGGAATTCCTAACCGCTATGGTGGTTTTGAACAATGTGCAGAATACTTGGCACTAGGCTTGGTGGCGAAGGGGCACAGGGTGTGGGTATACAACTCGAAGCACCACGAGTATAAGGATAGCGAATGGAACGGAGTGAATATTATTCATTGTGCTGATCCGGAAAACGTACTGGGCACAGTTGGGCAATTTCTTTACGACCTGAACTGCCTGAACGATGCACACAAACGCAATTTTGATGTGCTGCTGCAGTTGGGCTATACCAGCAACAGTCTTTGGCATATGCGATGGCCAAAATCGTGCAAGCATATAGTGAATATGGATGGGCTGGAATGGAAACGTTCCAAATACAGTAAGCCTGTACAGTGGTTTCTGCGACATGCTGAAAAATGGGCAGCCAAACATGGCGATGTACTGATAGCCGACTCTATAGGGATACAGGAATATCTGAAAGAGAAGTACAACAAAGAGTCTCACTTTATAGCGTACGGCTCTGATATATTTGAAAGCCCTAGCGAAACAGTGCTACAATCTTACGGATATGAGCCTTATAGCTACCATATGCTGATAGCGCGCATGGAGCCGGAAAATAATATAGAATTGATCATTAAAGGTTATTTGCAAAGCGGAGATAAAAAGCCGCTATTGATAATAGGCAAAACTGAAAATGCCTTTGGCACCTACTTATTGAATACATATGGTAATCAACCCGGCGTAACCTTTTTAGGTGGCATTTACGACCTGGCTATTATCAATAATTTAAGGTATTACTCTCATCTGTATTTCCATGGTCATTCGGTGGGCGGTACAAATCCATCCTTACTTGAAGCCATGGGTAGCTGTGCCCTGATAGCCGCACATAATAATGTGTTCAATAAAGCGGTACTGGGAACAGATGCGTTCTATTTCAGTACTGAAGATGAGATAGCAGATATCATTAAAACGCAAACTGATAAGCAGGCGAGCCAGACATTTATCAGGCATAACGTGGAAAAAATACGCACCCAATATAATTGGGCGCGTATCGTAAATATGTATGAAGCCGTAATGCTGGATGCAGCTTCTTTATAGTCTTATTATTTTGCTGTTTTAGCCTTGAACTTATTGATGGCATTGCGCGTAAAATCGCTCAGTACCAGTCTGCCGCTTATGGCTGCACGCTCTACCAGCAAGGTATCCCAGTTTTCAGTACCGTGCCAGAATATCTTTTTCAATTCGGCCATAGCTTCGGGGCTGCTGTGTGCAAGACGGTCTGCAAGGTTGTTAATCGCATCGTCCATTTCATCTACAGAGCTATACAGTTCTGCATAAAGGCCATGTTTTTTAGCCCATTCTGCAGAGCGCCATTCTGTAGCGTCAATAGCCAGCTGAGAGAAGCAAGACAAGCCAATTTTTCTTTCAACTGCAGGGCCTACTACAAACGGGCCTATACCTACTGCCAGTTCGCTCAGTTTTACAGAAGCTTCCTCCGTAGCAAAAGCATAATCTACTGCAGCTGCAAGGCCTACGCCACCACCCACTGCTTTACCATGTATGCGGCCAATGATGAACTTAGAGCATTTGCGCATGGCATTGATAACTTTTGCAAAGCCACTGAAGAATTCTTTGCCCTGCGCCTCGTTGCTGATAGCTACCAGTTCATCGAAAGATGCACCTGCACAAAAAGCCTTTTCACCGGCGCTGCGTACGATGATAACTTTTACATCTTTTATATTGCCTAACTCGGTAATGGTATGAGCCAGATCGCTGAGTATAACGCCCGGTAACGAGTTGCTGGCCGGATGAAAGAACTCAACAGTTGCTATAGCATGATGTACTTCACTGCGTACATATCCATCTGTATGCTGCATAATATTATTTTAGATTACAAATATACAATTAGGTATAATGAATATTATTCCTGGTTCCTTTTCTTTACCATGGTTAAAATAGTAGCGATGGCTACTGTTTCACCTGTTTCATCGTACACATCTACCAGCCACTTTACGATGCCTTTGGCTATATCATCTTCGGTACGTTTTTCCTGGTCTACCTTTTCTTTCACTGTCAGCTTAACGCCGATGGTCATGCCCGGGTAAACGGGTTTTGTAAAGCGGGCCTCGTCTATGCCATAGTTTAATAATACCGGACCTTTCTTCGCATCTACAAACAACCCCGCCGCTTTTGATAACACAAAGTAACCATGCGCTACACGACCTGTAAAAATCGTGCCTTCCAGTGAAGTAGCATCCATATGCGCATAAAAGTTGTCGCCACTAACGTTGGCAAAATTGGTTATATCTGCTTCACTCACCGTATGTTTAGCCGTAGTTACCGTATCGCCTATCTTCAGGTCTTCAAAATGCTTACGGAAAGGGTGTACTTCTGTTTCTTTTTGTTTCGCAC
>DASWWE010000015.1:0-12310 GCA_036406055.1 Flavipsychrobacter sp.
ATTACTTTCATATCACGATCAAAGATTACATTTACTTCGTTCTTAGCTGGGTTAGGATATATAAAAATATTATCCATGGTACGCGTAATACTTGTGACACCAGTAGGGTATTTAGTTACAAAGAAAGTAACGTTGCGGGTGGTACTACCTTCTTTTAACTCAATAGTAATGTAATGCATACCACTTTCTACGTGAGAATAGTTATATTTATTCATCTGCAAATGGAAATCGCCAGTCGCATTAGCGTCATAATCTCCGGATGTAAAGGTTTGTGAAAACAATTGATTGTTGATGTTGGGTCGACAAGCAATGTTATCACAAATACCTAACAAGCTGTCCAGTTTCCAGGATGCCGGAAAGTCACTATTAATTATTCGCCATGTAATCTTTATGGGTGATGAGGTTAAATTGGTGATATTATTATGAAGATTCAGATAAGAATATATTGTACCCTTTACGGTGTCAGCTTCAGTTGTAAAAGACTGGGCTATTACTATCGGACTTGTTACGATACACATTATTATGAGTAGTATAGCTTTCTTCATTGTCATATAATTTATTTGTAAGTTATTTATTGTATAATCAATATCCAAATTTATAATAATTCATATATTTGATTTCACCTTAAAAATTTCACACACATGAAAAGAATGCTTTTAGTTTTTATTGCGTTGTTTGCATTTGCAGAAACGACATTTTCACAAACAGTGCGTTATTTGGTACAAAATACCACATCTTGTTTTCAAGGTCCGGTAACTATATATGCGGCTTGTAAAGGTTCCTGTACACCAACATACTATGTAACATATTCCCCCCTTGGAGCACCTCCTGGCACTGCAACTGTAACCTATAATGAAGGTGGCGCTGGTTTGTGGTATCCTTCAGACCCACCATGCGAAGAAATTGAAATTGTAGCTGTTGATATTATGGATTGCACTAACCATTTAGTCACTTATCAAATTGGTAATCCCGCATGCGGATATAGTCCTACTATATCCATGTTTTGCCCTGAATGCGGAAATAAAACGGTTTATGTAGATTTTCAAAAAGTGTATTATGGACCACCTCCATCTTCACCTTATGATTGGATCATAAATTTCCATTATTAAAAAGAAAGCCACCTTTTAGGTGGCTTTCTTTTTATAACAAGCTTAATGTATTTTCTATCCGTCTCCTCGTTTCTTCCTTGCCTATCATCTCTACAATATTAAATACATGCGGGCCGTACTTGCCGCCTACCAGCATAATGCGCAGCGGCAGTATAGCAATCTGACAAACTTAAAACTTTACCCCTCCCAGCACACCTGTGAGCAGGCTACCTCATTGCTGAAGGGTGGGTGCAGTTTGCGCACACATACTTTTATCTTCTGCACCATATCTTCAAACTGTAGTTTTATCCGGTGGTGTATGTGCTGCGCCAGCTCTTCCAAAAGCTGCACATCGGGCGTGAATACGCTTAGTATCACATCATTGATAACGGCATAGTCTACAAACGGCCAGGGTTCACCCGGCTCTGTATGTACCCATACATCTACATTTACCTCAAAGGTATTGGGCGTTATCTTTTCCTGCGGATACAGCCCTATGGGTGCTACTACCTTCACCCCGTGCAATGATACAGTAAGCATACTGCAAAGCTAAAGCGTTCTTACTTAAACCTCACATCGGCAGAGTAGGGCGCAGGGCTTACTATATAAGAGCGGCCGTTTACCTGTTCCAATGTATTCAGGTCATATACATTATAAGTACCATTGGGTTGTGAGCCGCAGCTTTGCGGTGGCGGGTGGTGCGGGTTGGGGCCGCCTATATTGCTGCTGGCCACATATACAAGGCCATTCTTATCATCTACCGCTATGCCATGCGGCTTGGAAAACCGGGCATTCCTTATGGTCTTTACCTTTTGAAAGGTCTTATAATTGATAACCTCTACACAGCCTTTACCAACGCCATTTACATCTTCCATACAAGTAATAAATGCATAGGGCTGTGTTTTAGAAATAGCTATTTCCTGCGGAAAGGTGCCGGTAGGTATCACGGCCAATACCTGGTCGGTAAAGGCATCCAGCACCCTTACCTCATTGCTGCGCTGGCAGGTAAGCAGGTATTTGGAGAAATCGGGCACCATCACTATTTCATGCGGCTGTGGCGCACCGCTGCTGTCGTTAAACTTAGGGGCCTGCCCTGCCACAATAGATATGGTATCGAGAAACGGCAGCTCACCATTGCGGGGAGGAACTATTTTATATACCGCATTATATTTCTCTGCCGTTACGAAAAGCGTATCACCTGTAGCATTGCTGGTAATACCGTGTGGTGTTTTCAACTGGAAGGGTATAGGCTCCAGCGGTTGCATGTCTTTCGCATTTACCCATGATATATATCCGTTCTCTATCCAGTTGCTTACTATCAGCTCATTGTTATCGGGCGTGATGTATAATAAGTTCCATGACGTATTACCGTTATCAGGCAGGCGCAGCGATGTTTCTATCTTATCGGTGGTGGTGTTTATACGCTGCACATATTTGCTGTTCAGCGCACTTACATAGGCATATTTACCATCGGGCGATACCCGTACACAGTGTGGTAAATTCTGTGGCACAGCAGGGTCGCCCACTTTCAGGTAGCGCATCACCTGCATGCTTTGGGCATCTATTACTCCCAGCAGATCGCAGCCTTGCATGGTGAGATATATCTTCTGCCTTGTTTCGGCATTATCGCTGAAAGGTATCTTACCCTCGCGGTTGGGCGCCCCTGCCGCTACCCAGTCCCGTATGGCCAGGTATTCTTCTTTTGACAGCGCAACACCTTCATTCGGCATGGTAGGTGTAGCCACTGCACCTAATGCGCTGTCTGTATTGATAAAATACAATAACGGGCTCAATTCAGGGCTGTAAGCAATAACGGCGGCACCACTCACTCCACCTTCAAACAGGTGGTCCCAACTATCCAGCAGCAAGCCTGCTGAGCGCGTAGCCGCATTGTGGCAACCGGCTGTAGCACAGCGGTTGATCATTATTTTACCTACAGCATCGGGAAAGCCACCATAGGTTTGGTCGGCGGGGTTTACATAAGGTTTATGCTTGCAGGCATTGATAGCAAGGATGCTAAACAGGCCTGTAATAATAGCAAGGGAAATACGTTTGGTCATAATATCTAAAAACGCTCGGGTTCTTTTAAAGTTACGAGATTCAGGTCTATTCTATAAGACCATACCCAAGTGGTAAAGGTTAGGGCACAATATTTATTCATTCCTGCATATGGCATGCGCAGGCTTAATAGTATCTTGCAGCGTTTTTCAAAATGAAGTATTACCTCCTGTTGTATATATGGCTACTAGCGGCAGCTACAAGCACTTATGCGCAAAACGCCGTGCCCGATAGCAGCAGGCAGCGCCTGGCAGACAAGGTATGGCTGCGCCACATTATATTTGAGGGTAATAAGAAAACGAAAAAAGGAGTACTGCTGCGCGAAATGAGCATCGGCGAAAATGACTCGCTACAGAAGCATGATCTTGAAACCCTTATAGATATCAATAAAAAAAGGCTGCTGAACCTTACCCTCTTTTCGGAAGTGATATTCCTGACACAGGTAGTGAACGACAGTACGATAGACTGGGTGATAAAAGTACGCGAACAGTGGTTTATCATACCCGAATTTACCCTGAAGCTGGCCGACCGCAACTTTAACGTATGGTGGAATGAGCAAAACCGTGACATACGCCGTGCCAACCTCGGCGTGATGCTGAAACACCGCAACTTTCGCGGGAATATGGAGCAACTGAGCGCTACTGTGCAGATAGGCTATACCCAGAAATTCGGGCTGGAATATTTCAAGCCATATATAGATAAAAACCAGCAACATGGCTTAGGTGCCTCTTTCTTTTTTGCGCAGAATGAGGAAACCTTTTACACCACCGACAGCAATAAACTTCGCTTTGTAAAGAAACCGGGCAAATACATCATCCGCCAGTTTGAAGCGGCGGCGCTGTATGTACTGCGTCCCGCCTATGCCAATAAGCATACTGTAGAATTTCGCTACCGCGATTTTAAAGTGGAAGACACCATCATACAACTAAACCGCGACTATTATAAAGATGGCAGCAAAAGCCTGCAACTGATGGAACTTACCTACCGCTACGACCTGAACCGGGTAGACAACTGGAACTACCCCATGACGGGCTGGAAAGTAGTAGGTTATGCCGGTGCACGCATCGGTATTAAAGGCATCGGGTTTCAGAGCTATGCCATGGGCGAGGTGGGCTATTTTAAAAAACTGGGGCGTACCAAATTTTACTTTGCAGAGGTATTGCGCGGCAGGCTGGGTGTGCCCAAAGACCCGCCCTACGCCTTCAGGTATGCTATGGGTAGCAATAGTGAATATGTGCGCGGCTATGAATACTACGTGATAGATGGCACGCACTACGGCGTATTGCGCACCAACCTGAAGTATGAACTTATCAACAAAACCATCCGGTTGCCATTCCGTTACCTATCGGTGATACCCTTTCGTATATACCCCAAAGTGTTTGCCGATGTAGGTTATGTGCACAACAGCATACCCGGCAATAGCTTCCTGAACAACAGGCCTTTATATTCGGGCGGTTTTGGCCTCGACTTTGTTTCTACCTACGAATTCAAATTCAGGGTAGAGTACACATGGAACCACCTGGGGCAAAAAGGTTTATATTTACATATTAATAGCGAATAATTGCTGACATGCTGGTAGCACTCTACAACCGCACATTCGAGCCGCAGGACATACCCACGCTGCAGCACATCATACAACTACTGGAAATGAATACCATGCAAATGGTGTTCTATAAGGATTTTTATGAGCGTATAGCTCCGCATATACAACTGAAAGCTGCGCCGCGCCTGTTTACCGGCAAAATAGACCTGCCTGTGAATACCGATATGCTCTTCAGCCTGGGGGGCGATGGCACCCTGCTGGATACCGTATGCTTCGTAGGCGGCAGCAATATACCGCTGATAGGCATCAACCTGGGCAGGCTGGGCTTCCTGGCAGCGATACCGGAGGAAGAAGTGGAAGCGGCCATATTATCGCTGGTGCGCGGCTCTTATACGCTGGAAAAACGCAGCCTGCTGCACTTAGACAGCAGTGTGCCCCTGTTTGGTGATGTACCCTTTGGACTGAATGAGTTTACCATCCACCGGAAGGATTCTTCATCGATGATAAAGATACACACCTACCTGAATGGCGAATTCCTGAATACCTACTGGGCCGACGGGCTGGTAGTGGCAACACCTACGGGGTCTACAGGCTACTCGCTAAGTTGCGGCGGGCCGGTAGTGTTCCCGCAAACGTCCAGCTTTATCATAACAGCGGTAGCTCCGCACAACCTGAACACCCGCCCCGTGGTGGTGCCCGATGACAACGTGATATCCTTTGAAGTAGAGGGGCGCACGGAGCAATTTTTGTGTACGCTGGATTCGCGGACGGAGATCATTACCAGTAGTGTACAGCTGGCAGTAAAGAAAGAGGCCTTCACCATATCGCTGGTGCGGCCAGATGAGCATAATTTCCTGAAAACCATCAGGCAGAAACTGTACTGGGGGGTGGACAGGCGCAATTAAGGCCGCCGCAAAACAATAAACTTTTACATTTGTAGTTATACCTTCGGTAGCATTATGCGAAAGATCATAGCCCTTATAGGATGGATAATATGCTGTACAGCCACGGAAAAGTTGCACGCGCAAAGCTTCTTTACCGGTACGGAGTACGGCTTTGGCGTAGGCGGGGCACAATACTTTGGCGACCTGAATGATAACTACGGAATGAAATATATACGCCAGGCAGGTAGTGTCTTTACCCGTATACACGTCAACCCATTCATAGCCGTGCGCTTTTCAGCCAATTATGCACATATAGGCTACGATGACAAACTTTCTTCCAATTACTACAACAAGAAACGTAACCTCAACTTCCAGAGCGATATAATAGAGGCAGCCGTGCAGGCCGAATTTAATTTCTTCCGCTTTACTACAGGAGAAGACAAGGCGCGATTTACCCCTTACCTGACGGGTGGTATCGGTGGTTTTTATTTCAACCCCTATACGAAGTACAATGGTGTGCGCTATAACCTGAAGGATATAGGTACGGAAGGACAATTTGTAGGCTATGCCGACCGCATCTACAGCAATTTTAATATCTGCTTCCCGCTGGGGGTGGGTGTGAAATACTGGCTGCGCCCGGGTGTGAACCTTGGGTTTGAAATAAGCCATAGGCTGACACTATCGGACTATATAGACGATGTGAGCACTACGTATGTAGACCGCAACCTGTTTGAAACCAACCCTGCCAATCCGTCGCCTGCATATTACCTGCAAGACCGTTCGCTGGAAAAAGAAGGCGAACCCCTGGGCAGGCCGGGCAAACAGCGTGGCAACAGCGCTACCAAAGACCAGTACATGACCTTCATGTTCAATATCTCGTTCCAGTTCAAAACCTATCGCTGCCCATCGTGGCTGAAAGGCGGGTATTTTATGTACTAATTCTTACTACGCACCTATGGACTTCTTTGAAAGGCTATCTGACCCGGTTTATTTTTCAAGGTTTGGCAACCGCTTTAACCTAGTATTCAGCATCCTTTCCATTTTGTTTTGGTGCTTTATGATCTACATGTCTGTAGATTCCGGCAAACCAAAAATGGCGGGTTTCTGGGCCATATGGATATTAGTTAGTGTGGGTAATATGATAAGAAGTATAAAACGCCTGAAAAGATTGAACGCTAACCTCAATCCTTAATTCCCAATTTCCAAACTCACATTTACCCACTCAGGCTCAAAGCTGGCTTGTATTATGCATTAGGCATTTTCTGTATCTTGTTGATATGAACCTGTTTGAAAAACTATCCGACCCTGTTTATTTCAGTAAGTTCTCTTCGAGACTAACTATCGGAGTGAGCTTTATAGCGTTTTTTCTGTTTGGCTATCTTTTTTATATAAGTATCCAAAATGGCCCTAGCATAGCAGGTTTTGTCTCTGCACTTATAATATTAATGGGCATTAACAACTTTGTCAAAGCAACAAAAACACTGAAAAAACTGCGAGGCATAAAACCTAAATACCGAAATGCGAAAAGAACCCCAAACCCCTAAAGGGGCTTTCCCTTCAGTACCGATTAACTTATTAACCAGTTAACCAATTAACTAATTTCTAACCACCAATTTCAAGGCTCACATTCACCCACTCAGGGTCGAAGTTGGCTTTGTATTTTTTGTAAAAGTTGATGGCGGGTTCATTCCAGTCGAGCACCTGCCATAGCATACCGCTGTAGCCTTTTTCTTTAGCTATGGTTATCAGTTTATCCATCAGCAGGCTACCAATACCTTTGCCGCGCCACGCTTCTGTTACCAGTATATCTTCCAGGTACATACGCTGGCCCTTCCACGTGCTGTAGCGTATGTAGTAGAGCGCAAAGCCCACCACCACGCCATCTGCCTCTGCCACCAGTGCCCACCATACGGGCTTGTCGCCAAAGCCGCTTTCTATAAAATGCTCCAATGTTACCGTTACGGCTTCGGGTGCACGCTCGTACACCGCCAGTTCATGCACCAGTTCCATCATACGCGGGCAATCGGCAGCAGTAGCATGGCGTATCGTTATATTATCCATTGGCATTATTTTTAGAACAATAGCGTGGTTATTATCACGTTATAGGTGTGCAAAGATGATAAACTTGCGTTAAAGAGATAGGATAGCAGTATCGATAAACGTAATTTAGCCATGCAAGCCTCCAAAACAGCACATTATCAATATGAATACAATACAAGGTGAAATACTATGGGTGGATGATGAGATCGATTCCCTCAAATCGCAGATACTATTCCTTAAAAATAAAGGCTACGAAGTAACCCCCCTCAGCAATGGCCACGATGCGCTGGAACTGCTGAAGGAGAAGACTGTAGATGTAGTGATGCTGGATGAAAGCATGCCCGGCCTTACAGGGCTGGAAACACTGGCACGCATAAAAGAAATGCACCCCAACCTGCCCGTGGTGATGGTAACCAAGAATGAGGCAGAAAACATAATGGAAGAAGCCATAGGCGGGCAGATAACCGACTACCTGATAAAGCCGGTGAACCCTAACCAGGTATTGCTGTCGCTGAAAAAGATAATGGATACCCGCAGGCTGGTGAGCGAAAAGACCACCACTGCCTACCAGCAGGATTTCCGCAACCTGTTTATGGCGCTGAGCTCGAACCCCAATCATGAAGAATGGAAAGAGCTGTACCGCAAACTGGTATATTGGGAACTGGAGATGGCGCGCAGCGATAGCGATGAAATGATGGAAGTGCTGCAAAGCCAGAAGTCGGAAGCGAATACCGAGTTCTTCAAATTCGTATCGAAAAACTATGCGAACTGGGTGAAGAAAACCGCTACCGATGCACCGTTGCTATCGCACGAACTATTTAATCGTAAAGTAGCACCACACCTGGAGCAGGGCAAGCCCACCTTCCTGGTAGTGATAGACAACCTGCGCTATGACCAGTGGAAAATGCTGCAGCCCATTATGCAGGAAAGCTTTCGCCCGGTAGAAGAAGATATGTTTTACAGCATACTGCCTACCGCTACGCAATATGCGCGCAATGCACTGTTTGCAGGTATGCTGCCGGTAGATATAGAAGCGAAGTTCCCCAACGAATGGAAGAACGATGATGAAGAAGGAGGCAAGAACCTATTTGAAGAAACCTTTTTGCGCTACCAGATGAAACAGCTGAAGCTGGACCACCTGAAAACGCAGTACATCAAAATAACCAACAACGAGAACGGCAAGCTACTGGAAGATAACATTCACAACTGCCTGAATAACGACCTGACGGTTATCGTGTACAACTTTGTAGATATGCTGTCGCACGCACGTACGGAAATGGAAGTACTGAAAGAGCTGGCAGGCGATGAAGTATCGTACCGTTCATTAACAGTAAGCTGGTTTGAACACTCACCGCTATACCGTGCGCTGAAGAAGATAGCCGATAAGAACATACAGGTGATGGTAACCACCGACCACGGCACTGTGCGGGTAAAGACACCGAGCAAATGTGTGGGCGACAGGGCCACTACCACCAACCTGCGCTATAAGCATGGTAAGAACCTGCAGTATGAAGCCAAAGATGTGCTGGCCTTCCGCAATCCGCAGGAAGCAGCACTGCCGAAGCCCAATGTAAGTTCTACCTTCATCTTTGCGAAGGAGGATGTGTTTTTGTGCTACCCCAATAACTACAACCATTATGTGAATTACTACCGCAATACTTTTCAGCACGGCGGCATATCGCTGGAAGAAATGCTGGTGCCGGTGGTGAGGATGGTGAGCAAGTAAGGGAGTTACTTTTTCTTTTTAGGCTTTATCTGCTGTAGTTGCTTTACATCCAGCAGGTCTTGTGGCCTGCCTGTAGCTTTCTTATTCTTTATAAGCTCCTGCAGGCTGATGAAAGGAATGGTTATCTCATTTTCCACCACCATTAATTTATTAGCGTAGGCTTCGTCAAAGCCTACACCATCTATAGATGTAAGTATATCTATACGCAGCGGCGGGTAGCCTATCTGGTTTATATAGCCGGGCTCCATGAAATCATCTTTTGTAAAACCCAGCATCCCGAAGCCAAATGCATTTATACACTTTAATATCCGTGTTGCATTCTTGTCGGTAATGTTTATCCAGATATCAAGGTCGCCCGTATGGCGGGGCTTTCCATGCATAGCAAGGGCATAGCCTCCTACTACCAGGTATTGCACCTTGTGCTTGTTGAGCAGTGTTATAAAATCTTCAAAGTCCTGCGCGAGTATCATGGCTTCAGTTTCTTTCTTGAAAAGACAGTCCTATCCATATGCTGCCCTTTGCGCAGTGATTGCTGAACGATGAATGTAGCAGCTGCTATCCTTTCACCAGGTGTTTTTGTTAGCCAGTAGTGCAGGTCGTCGGTAGCAGATACAGCGCCCATTTTCTGCCTTGTAGCAACAGGGACTATCTTAAACAATTGTCTTTCGGGCGTTGGCTGCGGCTTATTGATAACAGACTTGCGTTCTACCCGTACCTCATCATTTTCAAAAGCTACTTTGCTTTTAGAAAGATAGTTGTTCAGCGTGTTGTAGCTGAACTGCGGATGTATATCGCAAAACAATTTCAGGTTTGAAAAAACCTCCAGCTGTTCTACCCCCCTTTTTTTCCAATATGCTGTAATGACGCGCATACTGTAAAGTTACTAAAAAAAGACCAATATAACATACATATTAGTCAGCTGGTATCATAACTGATTTATTATCAAAATATCCTTTTCACAAAAATTTATCAGCGCGGCACGGGTTTGCAGCGCATAAATATGTAAACTTGTATAAAGCACGGACTATATGATGGAACCCGTTTCTGAACCGATCTCATCGAACGCAACTACAGCCATACAGGGTTTAATAGCACAGATAGAAAAAGTAATACGCGGCAAGCAGCACCAGGTAGAAATGGTGGTGACCTGTCTGCTGGCCGGTGGCCATATACTGATGGAAGACAACCCCGGCACGGGTAAGACCGTACTGGCACGCACGCTGGCGCAATGCATCAGTGGCAGCCGTGCAGGTGAGCATGTGATATTTAAGCGTATACAGTTTACCCCCGACCTGCTGCCGATGGACCTGATAGGCACCCACATCTTTGACGATACCGCCAAGGAGTTCATCTTTAAAAAAGGTCCGCTGTTCTGTAACGTACTGCTGGCCGATGAGATAAACCGTGCATCGCCCAAGGTGCAGAGCGCCCTGCTGGAAGCCATGGCCGAACATCAGGTAACCGTAGGTGATACCACGCTGAAACTGGAGAATATGTTCTTTACCATAGCTACGCAAAACCCGGTAGAAATGGAAGGTACCTACCCGCTACCTGCTGCGCAGCTGGACAGGTTCTTCATGAAAATATACTTTGGCTACGTGGATGAAGAGACCGAGCTGAACATCTACCGCGAATATGTAGAGATAGCACAGAACCTGGTATCGCTGGAGCAGACACTGAGCCTGAATGATATACTGGACCTGCAAAAGCAAGCCGCCAGTGTATTTATACACGAAGAGATACTGAAAGCCGTTACCAACCTGGTACGTGGCACACGTGCCCATCCTGATATAGCACTGGGTGCATCTACCCGTAGTGGTATTGCCTTTATAAAATGCCTGCGTGCCTATACACTGGTAAAGGGGCGCACCTTTGTGATAGAAGACGATGTGAAAGACATAGCCCGCGCCGTGCTGGAACACCGATTGATATACCGCAATAAAGAAGGCAAACTGAAAGCACTGGAAAGCATCATCAACAAAGAAGCAGAAAGACTGGCGAAACTGAAACTATATGCCTGATATAACCCTTGCCATACTTGACAAGCACAAGTGCAGGTTTATATCTATACTAAGCCTGTGGGCTTGTATGGTGCTGACCATTGCCGCACAGGCGCAGCCGGTAGAGCATACGAAAAATGCCGCATTACGCTACGAGATAGATGCCAAGCGGATGGCATCGGATATGTTTAGCGATGATGCCCTGCCCCGCAGCCGAGAGTTTAAGCGAATAGACAGCACCTACTTTGTAGGGTGGATGTATGAGGGTGCTTATAAGCATGAGCATGCTGCCGACTACCTGGGCTATAGGAATGCCGCCGTGCCGCTGGAAAAAGCGCTGCGCCTGATGGAGCGCGACTACCGCAAGCAACTGGCCACACGCACGGGCGATGTGGCTACCTATGTATACGTGTACCGCCTGCAGATAGACTACACGATGATAGCCTACCTGCTGATGGACTGCTATTCGAGCACAGAGGAAACACAGAAGGTATATGACCTGCTGCGCCGCGTGCTAAAATGGAACTTTCAGCGGGACTACCATATGGATGCTTACAACTACCTGGGGTGGACGGTGCACCGCAACCGCTTTTATACCAGCAGTAAATTTCCCTTCCTGAAGAATAGTATTGATGAGAATGAGAAGCTGGCCAACCGCTATCTCGACTCAGGGCTACGCCGGATAAACATCAACAAGAAGATAAACGCTACCATATACCAGCCGGGATATGAGCAGCAGGAAAAGCTATCGGTATACCACTATAAATCGATGCTGTATAGCTATGCGCTGAAGATAGACTCTGCTGCATATTATTACAACCAGATGCGCAACAGCGGCATCTTCCCGCACAATAACTACGCTACCTTCCGCAGTATATGCGGCGATTTTCGCGAGGCGGAGAAAGAATATAAAGAAGCCATCACACAAGATGCAGCCAGCAAGCGCCTGAAAGAGTGGGCTTATTATACTT